>NZ_KV808526.1:0-5725 GCF_001812305.1 Staphylococcus sp. HMSC056G08 | reverse complement strand
TCGACAGTGGCTTCTATAAACCAGTAGTAGAACCTGAAAAACCAATCACACCTGAGAAACCGGAAGAACCAAAAGTTCCTGAAAAACCAGAGAAGCCGGAAGTACCTAACACGCCAGAAAAACCTGAAAAACCAAATAAACCAGAAGTACCAACTACACCAGAACAACCATCAGAACCTGGTCAACCTACACCACCTAAAGCACCAAAAGGTGATGTAGCCCCTCATAAAGTAGTTAAATCTGAAAAACAACTAGAAAAAGCTCCTAAAGTTTCTAAAGATAAAGCTTTACCAGAAACAGGTGAAGAAGGTACAAATGCAGGTTTAATTGGAACATTATTCGCGGCATTAGGTAGTGTATTCTTATTTAATCGTCGTAAGAAAGAAACAAAAGATCATAAATAATGTATCGCAGTAATACTTTGAATAGGTTTTAATGCATAAGTAATGCCTCCTTAAGCTCACATCATGTGAATGCTTTTGGAGGCATTTTTTTATTCTAAGTCATAAATTTCTTCGTATCTTACTTCTGTTGCTTGTGGTAACCAAGGCTTGCCTGACATAAAGCCAACGTGAGCACCTTCAAATTCTGTGTTCATTAGTTCATCCATAGCTTTTCTTTGCCAATCTCTTTCTCGTTTTCTTCGAAACTTTTCATCTTCGCCCATTTCAAAACGGTAGAGCCATTCAGGAATAAACTTTTTGGGTTTACGTTTCTTAGTTCCAGTGTATTCATTGAGTTCAATAGTGATTGCTCTTTTCTCATAATAGAAAGTGTCATTAAGAAAGATTAAATCAAAGGAGAAGGGTTCAGGTAAGGGGATGCCGAGTTCTTTATACTTTGCTAGGGCGAAGCCTAAGCAATCTTCAGGAGATAGGAGTTCGATTGGAGGAAGTACTTCATGCAGTGATTCTACATCGAAATCTACAAAGAAGTATTGGCCTTCGAGTTTCGGAACATTCTTATATAATATTGCGACGTATGTGACTTTCATTATCTCAAGTCCTCTCTATATTTATTGTGACGCAGCTTAATTTGAGTAATAAACATAGTAGATGTTATTACTTAGAAATTAGTATAAAAAAAGGAAGTCGACGGCACAATCGACTTCCTTTACCTATTTAGTAAACTTGTATTTATAAGTTAAATAATACCTTGTATCTTCAACACAATATGAGCTACGACGGCTGAACCGACATATGTACTCATTAGAATGACCATACCTACAACGATTGTTTTCCATCCTAACTTCGCAAAGTCAGTCCAAGAATTGCCGATTGAAATACCAGCATATGCAACAACTGGTGTAGCTAATGCCATTAATTCTACATTGTGTGTCCAACTAACGATATAAGGTGCCGTCGGCATACCAGGAATTGTAAGTACTAATCCAAGTACACCAATATAAGCAATACTAGGAATGTTAAGAGGGATAAGCTGTTGAAGAATCATACCGACTAAAGCGATTCCCATTAATGCAAGAACACCTGGAACAGCTTTTGAAGGCATAATGTCTTGGCCAATCCAGTTACTAATTAACGCAATAAGT
The DNA here is from genome assembly GCF_001812305.1 of Staphylococcus sp. HMSC056G08. Taxonomy (NCBI): domain Bacteria; kingdom Bacillati; phylum Bacillota; class Bacilli; order Caryophanales; family Staphylococcaceae; genus Staphylococcus; species Staphylococcus sp. HMSC056G08. The sequence goes on along the minus strand of NZ_KV808526.1, from coordinate 4,176 downwards.
CCCACAACAACAAGCGTCAAAGACCAGTTGATAATATTAGACGTGAGTTTCATGTATATCCCTCTTTCCTTTTGTACTTTTTTGTAGTCTAGCTTTAACCTTCATAACACCATTGTAGTAACGAATTGTTAATGGTAATGCGATTAAGATACCCATATATAATCCAGTTACTGATGTTAATAAGTTACTGACTCCTGAAAAAGCTTTAATATCACTAGCGTAGCTTGGGAACATTTCAATAATAGGACCAACTGCGGCAGCTGACATAACGCCACTACCAACACCAGTCGCCATTGCGTAAGCTAATGGATGTAAAGGTATAATGGATGCGATCAAACCTGAAAAGATACTAAAGAATATTGCACCAAAAATTGTTCCGAAGATATACATAGACATGACACCACGCCATTCTGGTGATTCAATTCCGAACTTTTCTGTAATCAACGCCATGTTTGCTTCTCTACCAATAGAGTGTGTCATACCGATAGCCTCACGACGTAGTCCAAGCATAATTGCCAACGGCAAAGAAAGGAAAATCGTACCTAGGTTACCGAGTTCTTGTAAAACTAATGCTGGACCTGCCGCGATAATTTTAGGAAGTGCAGGTCCTGCTTCAGTACCAAATTTCGCAATTAAAATAGCAACAGAAATAAATACCATAGGCTCTGAGTTTTTGGCTTGTTTCTTACCAACCAAAGGAGTGAAATAAGCTAATAAACCTAAGACAACTCCATAAACTACAGGTAATAATAAAATAGACGTAACTCCTAATGGAATATCGAATGGGCCAATTAATTCACAAATCACAACAATGGCTAATACTAAGACATGTAATCGCCAATCTTTCCAGTAGTGTTGTCTTCGATTCATAGTTATCTCCTCCTATAATAATTATTGCAATAATCAGAAAATTGTGTGAATGAACTCATTGTAACGTTAAACATATAGAAAGTGAAGAGGTAAATGACACTTATTTTGCTTTTTTGGTAAACAAAATGTAGAGCAAAAGCATGTATAATTTGTATGTTCGCATTTCCATGCTGATAAATGTATAGAAAAAGGAGAGTAGTTTATGAGTGATAAAAATAAATGTGAGAGGTAGGCGTTCATATTGTAGAAATTGAAGCAGGTTTTAAATCAATCGTTCTAAAAAATATAGAAAAGAAGGACAACAAATGAATACAACATCAAAAGATAGAAATAAGAATGTAATGGATCGATCTACAAAAGAGGAAATAAATGTTCAGAGTATCGAATGTATAAAAAATTGGAGAACGTGTGATGAGAAGGAAAAAGAGTATTGGGCAAACAAGTTCATTATGCTGAATCATCATACTGTTGATAAAGTGGTTGAACAAAATATATTACAGATAAAAGAAACGATTTTAGAAAAGCAAGATTTAATATCGTATGGATATGAAGGATTGCTCAATATAATGGAAAAGTTTAATTTAGATAATGAAAGCTCTTTTCAATATGATAAGTATTTCAGAGTTCAGTATTATGTCAGAAAGAATATAGATGATCACAAATCTTCATATAAAATTTCCACGTTTGAAAAAGAACAGATAAATTATATGAATCGTTTAATGTCGCAAAATCACTTTCTGGATGAAGATAAGTTAGATGCATTGTTGAGGGAGAAGATTGGGATTTCTGAAAAGCAATTATTCAACTTAAAAAAGTTCATGGGAATGTGTGTTTATAACCAAATATCATTAGATGAAGAAATGGATAATCTTAAAGAAGATGAATTCATTGATAATAAACTGAGGTTTATTGAAAGAGAAACTGAAAATAGCGTAGAGGAAATAGTTATAATTAATCAATTTATTGAATACATGGTAAATCAAGCTAAAGAAGTTTTGCCTACGGATAGATATTTTATAGTATTCACTAGATATTTAGGGATAGATGGAAAAGAACCAGAAGAATTAAAAAACATAGCTAAACTAGTAGAAACAAGCTATAGATATACTGTAGTTATAAAGAACAGTTCAATTTCAAAGATGAAGTTTGCTGCGAGAAGAGGAGAAATTTCTAATTGGTTTAAAGAAGAATAGTGGAATATTGTTTTATGAATGAGTATCTAAAATAACTAAAAAATAAACCGTGCATATCTATGTTAATCATAGAAGTGCATGGTTTATTTTTGTGTCTAATAATTAAATTAAGTGTTTTATGATTAATATTCATATGTTATAAAAACTAATAACCATAGTGTGGCAACCTTTAAATAAGATGGCATAATGAGTTGAAATATAAGATAATAATAAGGTGCAGCTTAATCAAAATGGATGGTAAGTAATTGGGAAAGATCATTGTTATGTTGTAGTAATATGGTTTGAAATAAAAAATAACAATACATAATTTAAAAAGGGAGAATGATTTGATGGAATTAAAAATGTTGGAAGAAAAATTATTTCGTTCCTTAAAAGAAAATGAAATAGCTATAAAAGACTATAGTATAGATGAGATAAATGTAACTGAATTAAACACAAAGATCTTAAGGTTGAAGATGGAGAAAGTTATAGATAATACTACATTTGAAATATTGAGAAATATTAAAAATGCTATTGCAGATTTCAAAAGATTTAATGATATTAACAGCAAGTCAGAAATTGAAAATCAACTGACAAAATTAGAAAGGTATACAAAAAAGAAATCATTTACAACAAGTAGCAACTTTGAAGAGATAATGAAACATTTAAGTGTCACTTCAAAAGAGTCAATTGTAAACTCCCAAGAATTTACAGAATTTAATGACTATTTGCACATAGAAAGACCAATAGAACACAGATTAATTAGCTCTTTAAAGTCTTTGAAAGAAAAAGACTCAGGAATAATTCTGTTAGTTGGGTCTGTTGGTGATGGAAAATCACATTTATTAGCATATCTAAATGATAAATATGCTGAACTTATGCAAGACATTACAATTTATAATGATGCTACTGAAAGCGATAACCCTTATAGAACCGCCCAAGAAACTTTAATAAATATATTTAGAAAGTATAAAGAAAATGGTGGGAAGGTAGTAATAGCGATAAATATTGGAATGTTACACAAATTGAATGAAAGCTTTTCTAATCATCAGGATTTATCGCACTTTAAAGAAATGATTGAAAGTACGCACATTTTTTCAGAAGTCACAGCTGATGTGAAAAATAATCTAGACGAAGAAATTTCAATAGTTTCTTTTATAGGAGAAAAGCCTTTTGAAATAAATGAAAATGGCATGTATAGCACTTTTTATAATGAAGTAATGGAGAAGATCTTTAGAAAAGAATTAGATAATCCCATTTATGCTGCTTTTATGGATGATGATGGATTTAATAGGACAGAAAGTATTTATAGAAACTATAAATTAATGATGAACCAAGATGTAAGGAAAGCTGTTATTCATTTGTTGATAAAGATTCAAATAGAAAACAAAAGGATAATTTCAACTAGAGCTCTTTTAAACTTTATTCACGATATTATTGTTCCAGATAATAATCATAATAATAATTTATTAATGAATTTATTGTTTGAAAGTTCTGATAGATCTCCTTTATTAAAAGCAATAAGCAGCCAAGACCCAAGTAAAATTCAGAACTATAAAATAGACAAACTCAATGTTGAACTTTATAACTCCCTAGATATATATGGTAAAAGTCGTGCTCTTTTTGGTGAAGAAGTATACAAGGAGATAGAAGATTACATTACTTTATTTGATGGACTAAAATACATTAGAAAATTTAAGATGATCATAAGATTGCATTTCTTGTTTAATTATAAAGAATATGAGAACGATGAGTATGAAGAGTATATACAAATGTTGCGATGTATTGAAAACGATAGATTATATAAAAAATCTTTGCTATCCAAGTTGCAAAAGGCAATATATCATTGGAATGGAAGTCCTAAAGAAGGTTTCATTTACAACGAGAATTTTGACTTCGATTCTAATATGAGAATTGGTTTAGAACTTAAGTATGATCTCGTTTATATAAAGGTTACTGATCAATATGCTATTAAGGTAGAAATAGATGTTAATGGTAAAAAATTGGAAGTTGTTATTGATTTTAACCTTTACAAACTCCTTTGTAAGATAGAAAAAGGATATATTGTAAAAGCAAAAGATAAGAAAGACTCTATAGTCTTTTCAGACTGTCGACAAAGTCCTACGGACTTGTC
>NZ_KV808525.1:0-241189 GCF_001812305.1 Staphylococcus sp. HMSC056G08 | reverse complement strand
TGTACTTGAGGTTAACTGTTACTGACGGTTGCCTTATTTTTATGCTATAATATCAATATGAAATAGTTGTTCCATGAAACGACTCGGTCATCGGCACAGACCGCTTAAAGTGTCTACATCACATTAACTGAGCATTCATATGACGTTGCTGACGAGCGACATAGCTCTGTGTCCTAAAATAGGGTAGGTTGATGTGGTGTATATACATAACAAGACCCACCTAATTAAAGGTGGGTTTTTTGTGTGTGGTTTTGTATGTTAAATCACAGGTGCTTTCCCTCCTGGTGAACAGTACAACACTTTAAAATGTTTACAAGCACAACATAACCAAATCGCTGCACATAGCCGCATGGTAAACTTATTTAAATCAAAAGGTTATGAAGGTGAAATTGGTTTAGTTCACGCATTAACACAATTCTACAGCATCGATGATCAACCATTAAACCAAATCGCTGCTTACAAACATGATATCTTTATGAATGGTTTCATGTTAGACGGAACATTCCTAGGTTACTATACTCCAGCTAAATTAACTGTAGTAAGAGAAATCTTAGGTGAAGAATTCGAACAATTAGATATTCGCGAAGAAGAACTAGAAGAAATCCGTAAAGCTGCACCACAACTTGACTTCTTAGGTATTAACTATTACCAAAGTAACTGGATCAAATACCATAATGAAGAAAGCTATATTCACCATAATGGTACAGGCGATAAAGGAACTTCTGTCTTCCGTGTTAAAGGTATCGGAGAAGTTGTTAAAAATGAAGCAATCCCTACAAATGACTGGGATTGGTACATTTATCCAGAAGGTCTATATGACATGATGGAACGTATTAAAAACGACTATCCTAACTACAAAAAAATCTATGTTACTGAAAACGGCCTAGGCTACAAAGATGTACTTGAAGATAACGGTGAAGTACATGATGACGAACGTATTGACTATGTAAGACAACATATTGAAGCAATCGAACGTGCATACGCAGACGGTATCAACGTTAAAGGTTACTTCATCTGGTCACTACAAGATATGTTCAGCTGGTCAAACGGCTACAATAAACGTTATGGTTTATTCTATATCGATTTCGAAACTCAAAAACGTTATGTTAAAGACAGTGCGAAATGGTATAAACAATTATCAGACGACATTTATGGAAAGTAAATAAGTAAGGCAAAACCCCTCAGAATTTTCTGAGGGGTTTTGTTATATAAGTTGGTATAGAATATATGTTTGAAAGTTATTGCTTCGTATCTTTAAACTGCAGAATACGTTGACCAATTTGGTCTCTGACTTGTTGGAAAACAAACCAATCTTTGCCGGCAGGATCTTCAAAGCCCCAATGTACTTTTTTAACATGCTTAGGGACGACAGGACAATGTGTCTCCGCATGATCGCATAACGTCACAACGAGTTTGGCTTTGTTTAATAAATCAATATCGATTTTATCAGAGGTTTGATCGCTGATATCAATGTTAACTTCTTGCATCGCTTTAACCGCGAGAGGATTCACACCATGTGCTTCAATCCCTCCAGACATAACAGTCCAGTCGTCTCCAAGTATCACTTTTCCGAAACCTTCTGCCATTTGGCTGCGACATGCATTGCCTGTACAAATAAAGTAAATAATAGGTTTATCCATATGTGTTCCTCTTTTCTAATTAAGTAGTAGTGAGAGATATAGACCGATAAGTGTGATGAATAGGACAGGTAATGTCACAATCACACCTGTTTTTAAGTAAACACCCCATGAGATTTTGACGCCTTTTTGAGCTAAAACATGTAACCAAAGTAATGTTGCGAGCGAACCGATAGGGGTCATTTTCGGCCCTAAATCAGAACCAATCACATTCGCATAAATTAAACCTTCTTTGATGATACCTGAGGCATGTGCTTGATTAATCGCAATCGCATCAATCATGACAGTTGGCATATTGTTCATAATTGCGGATAAGACAGCTGATAAGAAGCCCATGCCCATAATACCACTCAATAAACCGTGTTGTGAGAAGTTGTCTATGATGTTTCCTAACAACGCAGTAATACCTACATTTTTAAGTCCGAAGACAACTAAATACATACCAAGTGAAAATAAGACAATGTTCCAAGGTGCGCCTTTAATAACTTGTTTTGTGTGTACAGCTTTAGAGCCTTTTGCGAGTACTAAGAAAGCTAACGCAACTACGCCTGCGATGAATGATACAGGAATATTTAATGACTCGCTGATGACATAACCTATGAGTAATACTGAAAGCACAATCCAAGCTATTTTAAATAACTTATCATCTTTAATCGCACTACGGGGTGACTTGAGTGTTGTATCATCGAAATGTGTTGGGATGGCTTTCTTAAAATATAGATAAAGCACGATAATACTGGCTACAAGCGCAAAAAAATTGGGCAGTAACATATGTTTCATATACTCAATGAAACCAATATTAAAGTAGTCAGCAGAGACAATATTGACTAGGTTACTAACGACCAAGGGTAGGGAAGTCGCATCCGCAATAAAACCACTTGCGATAATGAACGGAAAAATTACACGTTGATTAAAGTTCAAATGTCGCACCATCGCAAGAACGATAGGCGTTAATATTAATGCTGCACCATCATTGGCAAAAAGTGCCGCAACCACAGCACCTAATAACATGATATAAACAAACATCTTAATCCCGTTACCTTGTGATGCTTTTACCATGTGTAAAGCTGCCCATTCAAAGAAACCAATCTCATCTAAGATTAAAGAAATGATGATTAATGCGATGAATGTGAGTGTCGCATTCCATACAATCTGTGTCACTTCACCGACATCGCTTAATGTGACAACACCAGTGATCAAGGCAAGCACAGCACCTACAAGCGCTGTAATACCAATATCCAGCCCTTTAGGCTGCCATATCACAAAAATTAAGGTAAGTATAAAAGTTGTTATGGCTAGAAAAGTCAAAGTCGTTCTACTCCTTTATGAATGTTGTGACATGCACAACTAGGTTGAGATGTACCTATATCATGGAGTTGATCTAAGAGAGAAGTATAGGTTTCTGTATTCAAATGATAGTAATGTTTATTACCATCTTGGCGTTTATTAACTAAATGATTATCCATTAAAGCTTTCATATGATGACTTAGGGTAGGTTGTGTCACTTGAAAGTAGGTCAATAAATCATTAGCACATAATTCACCACAAGATAATAAATTGAGTATTTCTAAGCGAATAGGGCTCGATATCGCTTTTAAGTATGTAGATAATGTTTGATAGTTCATTAAATCATCCTTTCTTTAATAGAGTATCAACTATATAGATAACTGTCTATATAGAAAACATAAAAAAACCTAGCAACCAAAAGTTGCTAGGCAAGATAGTGATTCGATTTATTATTTAACTGGGTTAGCAGTTTCATCTAATACTTTGTTTAAGCTTTCGATGTTAGCTTTACCTTCAGTACGGAACCATTCTACAACAGCATCTTCGCCTTCTGAGAAGTGGTCAGTAGCACCTCTCCATGTAGCACGGCCACATAATACACCATTGAATGTAGAACCAGATTCTTTAGCGAAGTATAAAGTTTTTTGGAATAAGTCTGCAGATACACCTGCGCTTAAGTAGATGTAAGGTAAGTTAGTTGAAGCAGCTTGTTCTTTGAATGCTTGAGCAGCTTCTTCTTTAGTGAATAATGCTTTTTCACCGAAACCTTCAACATAGTTCATGTTTACAGGAACTTCTACTTTTAATACGTCTACGTTGAAACGAGGTTCAGAGTATTTTTTCATTGCTTCGTTTACTTTGTGTGCTTTTACTTTCGCATATTCTTCAGAACCGCTGTCTGCGTTGTTAGCGTCATAAGAAACGATTTCTAAGAATAATGGTAAACCTTCAGCTACACATTCAGCACCAACACGTTCAACGAAAGCTTCTTTTTGATCGTTGATTGCTTTGTCTTCGTCGATGTCAACATAAACTAATAATTTAACAGCATCTGCGCCAGCTTCTTTTAAACGTTTAACAGACCATACATTTAATAAGTCAGGTAAACGTCCTGGTTCTGAAGCATCGTAACCAGTTTTTTCATAAGCTAATAATAAACCAGCATTTTTAGCACGAACTTTAGTTGCTGGAAGACCATATTCAGGGTCTAATAAGATACTTGAAGCGTATGGTGTTAACTCTTCAGATACATGTACTTTGAATTGTTCTAAATCTTCTGTTTTAGCATCTTCACCTAATAAGCGTTTTAAAGCGCCACGTTGGTCGATTGCTAATGCAGCGATGTAGTTTTTGTCGTTTAATAAAGGTTTAATTGATTTTGTCATGATGAATGCTCCACCTTTTCAATAGTTATTTGATTACTGAATTTCTCAAAGTTATTTAAGTCAATGTGGCCAGTTCGTGCTTCTAATGCATTGGAAATACCAGCAGCCATAGCGTATGTTGCTGATTCTTGGATAGAAGCGTCTTTAGAGATGCCATAGCTGAAACCAGCTAAACTACTATCTCCAGAACCTACTGGGTTGATTGCAACGACTTTAGGAATATCAACGTTATAGACTTGTGCTTCATGACGTAGTAATGCACCATTTTTACCTAAAGATAATAAGATATACGGAATATGCGCTAAGCTTTCGTCTAATAATTGATTGGCTAAGTCGATGTTGTCTGAATTAGTAATTGCTTTGATCTCTTCATCATTTGGTTTGATTAAGAGAGGAGGGCAATGTTTTGAATGATTAACAGTATAGTTTAATACTTGTCCTGAAGTATCTAAACAAACTGGTACATTCTGTTCATTTGCGACTTCTAACAATTTGACGTAATAGTCTTCAGGGAAGCCTTTAGGTAAGCTGCCTGAAATCGTAATTAAGTCAAAGTTAGAGATAATCGAATTGAAGTGTTCTAAGAAGCGGATTTGAATTTCTTCTGGTTGCAATGCACCGCTTTCTAGAATTTCAGTTTGACTATTTTCGCTTGTAACGGCGATACATAAACGAGTTGAAGCTGGAGAAACAGTGAAATCATGTTGGATTTTTGTTTCATCTAAGTTGTTAGTTAACCACTCGCCGAATTTACCGCCGATAATTCCTGTACATGTAACATCAATTCCTAGTTCACTCGCAACACGTGCTACGTTGATGCCTTTACCGCCAGCTGATTTGTAATCTTCGGTTGCACGTTGAACTGAATTGATTTCGAAGTGTTCTAATGGGTAATTGATATCAATTGCAGGATTTAATGTAACGGTTAATAGTTTGAATGTCATTAGTCGTGATATTCTCCGTTATTCCATTTAGTTAAGAAATCATCGAACATATCTGGAGTGTAATGAACATCTTCAGGTTTTAAAGTTTCATCCATTGCTTTGATGATCGCTTCTTTTTCTGGAGTTGGTTCATATTCTGTTTCTGCAAATGTATCAACGATGTTTTTGATTAAGTCAACACCTGTAACCATACCGCCAGCTGCGATGACATTACAGTTGTATTCGCTTCTTGCTAAACGTGCACTTGTTGCATCACGAACTAATGCAACACGAGTTCCAGGTACTTTAGTTGCACTTGCACTGATACCTACACCAGTACCACATAATGCAACACCAAAGTCTACTTCACCTGTAGCAACTAAATGACCGATACGTGTACCGTAGATAGGGTAGTGTGTACGTACATAGTCATAAGTACCGACATCAATAACTTCATGTCCGTTATTTTTTAAATAAGTAGCAACTTCTGCTTTAATATTTGTAACAATATGGTCACAACCAATAGCAATTTTCATAATTTAATATCCTCCTATTAACATAAAGAATTCAACATATCTACTCTGATTTGGTGTCGTCCAGCGTCGTAGCCTGCTTTTAAGAATGCTTTTACGCAGTTTAATGCGTTTAATTTACCTACAACTTCGCTACCTAATACGATAACGTTTGTATTATTGTGTCTATGAGTCATTTTTGCTGATTGCTCATCTGAAACCGTTGCTGCAATAATATTTTTTTGTTTGTTCGCAAAGTTGAAAGGTGCAATACCGTATTTGTCGATGACAATGGCTTTAGTACCTTCGTGTTCTTGGACATATTTAGTAACCTCAAGTGTAATTTCAGCAATGTTAGTTGCTTTACTGTTTACTGATAAGTCCTCGATTTCGTACTCAGCATCTGCTAAAGATTCTAAAATGAAATCTTTTAATTCTTTTGACTGTGAATCACTATGAATAACAATAGACATAATAAATCCTCCTGTTCGAAAATGTTTGATTTTTTCTTATCTAGAATATACACTTCAAGGGGTAATTTGTCAATTTGATAGATTGTAAAAAATAAGTAAATCTATTGATAAAAGGGAATTTATAAGAAGATAAGAGGGGATATTTCAATAATTAGACAAAAAGAAAACGCACACGTTTCGTGTGCGTTAATGTTCGTATTAAATTATAAGATATCAGTATAGTTTTGATAATTCTCTCTGATTGTTTGCGAAATATCGTCATCTGTAATAATCGCATCTAAATGATCGATTTGATAGAAAACTGAAAAAGCACGTGTATTGAATTTTGAACTATCCGAAACAAGATATTTTTTCGAAGATTGGTTCAAAATAATTTCATTGGCTTTTCCTTCTTCTTCATTCGCAGTTGTCGCATCATTATCGCTGATACCATTGACGCCAATAAATGCTTTATCAATATGTAATGACTCCAGCATTGTATTTGCGAGACGTCCGATAAATGAACCTGTTTTCTTTCGATAACGACCACCGATTAAAACAATATCCATATGTTCTAAGCCTTCATATTGTTCAAAAATATACAGTGAATTGGTAATGATATGTAAACGCATATCTTTAATGAAAGGGAAGATGGCTTCATTTGTTGTACCTGAGCCAATAAATACCGTATCTTCATTTTGAATCAGTCGGCTGGCTTTTTCAGCAATCATACGTTTTTTATCACTATTCAGCTGTTGTTTTTCTTCATTTGCAAGCTCGTTATAAAAGGTATGAGGTAAGACAGCTCCGCCGTGAACACGTACAAGTAAGGCTTTATGTTCAAGCTCTTTTAAATCACGTCGGATAGTCATTGCAGCCACGTCCATATCATTAGATAAATAACTGACGCTGACGCTTCCGTTTTCTTTTAAGATGGATAGTATTTTTTGATGTCGCGCTTCTTTTAAATTCATTATATTTCACAACCTGTATATTTTTTCGATTTCGTCATTATTATAGCATAATAATTTATTGGGAATGTACCATATTTGGTTTTATTTTGCATATGAGAGTGCCTCAAAGAACAGCTGTTTAAAGCGAGTTTTGTCTACTGCTAAAACAACGTTTACTGACTTTTCTTGAGCATTGTAATTCACAACAGTAGCACCGCGTGTGTAAGTGTCGTTTAATTCAATCGCAACTGCTGCATCTGCAGTTTTAAAGTGTTCTGGATGTAGTAGGTAAAGCATGGTATAAGCATCATATACAGCAATGCCTGTATCGAATTCATCGCCGTGGTAATGATTAAACATATGGGTAGTTTGATTAATAGATTTCAACTCGTTGATTGCAGTACTTGATAAACTAGCACCTCTTGCTACATCAAGTCCAACCATTGTGATAGGGAGACCTGCTTTAAAGACAATATCTGCAGCTTCAGGATCACAGTAGATATTAAATTCAGCAGCAGGTGTAACATTACCGCGTCCAGCACTGCCACCCATTAAAACAATCGCTTTGATATTAGATTTAACTTCTGGATACGTTTTAAAAAGCAAAGCGATATTTGTTAGAGGACCAATTGGCACAAGTGTAATGGGTTCATCAGATTCTAGAATAGTTTCTCGCATAGCTTCTATAGCTCGATTAGAGGCAAGTAATTCTGGTGAGGGTTCTGGAAGTTCATAACCACCCATACCTGTTTCACCATGTACGTGAGAAGCATCAATCGGTGCATTGATTAAAGGTGCGACTGCACCACGATGTACTGGAACATCGCTTTCAAAGAATGCTTTGAGTTGTAGGGCGTTTCGTGTAGTTTTATCTATATTGACATTACCATGTACGGTAGTAATCATCTTCACATCAATCTCAGGATGATTCAGTGCAATACTAATAGCTGCTGCGTCATCAATACCTGGATCAGTATCTATGATAATAGGGGTTGTCATATCTCTTTCTTCCTCCTTTAAAAAATAAAATAAGCTACTTATATATTTTATAATCCTTCTGCAAAATAGTCTAAAATTATGTATAAAAAAACTGGCAGGGGAGAAACCCCAGCCAGTTTTTTGTGCATCATATAAATACTGATATTACATATGAGCACTGTGTCCGCCGACCATAACCCAATAAGAACCGATAATAGTAATTAGGGTAATGATAATGGCGAAGATAACTTTGAATAATTGTGTGCGTCCATCTTTACCTTCAGTTAAATGCATGAACATTAATAATTGAAGGGCAGCTTGGATGAAAGCAAATCCAAAGATAATTGTAATCTTAGCGTTAAGTGCTAAAGATGTGTAAATCGTCACGTATACTGCTAATAGTGTCAAGACAATTGAGGCAATAAAGCCAACTGTATGTTTTGCTATTGTATTCATCCGCTATACACCATCCCTATCAAGTATACTGCAGTAAAGATGAAGACCCAAACAACATCTAAGAAGTGCCAGTATAAACTTACGATAAATAATTTTGGCGCATTGTCTTTATTAAGTCCACGCATTGCTACTTGGATTAATAGACAAATCACCCAACCGATACCCAACGAAACGTGGACACCGTGTGTTCCTAACAAGATGAAGAAACTTGACCAGTAAGAACCGATTTGTGGTGTTACACCTTGGTGTGCATAGTGTGCGAACTCGTAAATTTCTAAACCTACGAATAAGATACCAAGCAATAATGTGATAATCATCCAGATCATCATTAGTTTTTGCTTTTCTTTTCTCATGTAATAAATTGAAATACCACATGTATATGAACTGATTAATAACGCAAATGTCATTAATAATACTAAAGGCATTTCGAATAAATCAGTTGTTAACTTACCAGCGTAATCACCGCCGTGTTGCATGATAAGCAACGTCGCAAATAGTGTACCGAATAAAGAGAATTCAGCTGTTAGGAAGATCCAGAAGCCAAACTTGTTCAAATTACCTTCATGCGATTGCGCATCAATTGTTTTTGTATCATGCATGACTTTCAGCCTCCCGTTCTTTTTCACGAGCTTCACGAAGTTTTGCTTCAGTAGCAGCTACTTCAGAAGCTGGGATATAGTAACCATGGTCGACTTGGAAACTTCTGTAAATCATTGTACCTAATGTACCGATTAAGCAGATAATCGCTGGTACGATAGTTTCGAATGTTAAGAAGAAGCAACCAACAGTTAAGAAGATAGCCATGAAGAAACCAACTGGTGTGTTGTTCGGCATGTGGATATCTTTATAATTATGGTTGTCTAAGTAATGACGACCTTGTTTTTTCATATCTACAAATGTGTCTAAATCATCCCAGTCTGGAGTGATTGCGAAGTTGTACACTGGTGGAATTGATGAAGCTGTACTCCACTCAAGTGAACGTCCGATACCCCATGAGTCGCCTGAAGCGATACGTGGTGATTTAAGGTGACTGTAAACAATGTTAGCTACTAAGAATAAGAAGCCGATTGACATTAATAGTGCACCGATTGTAGAAATTACGTTTAACATGAACCAACCATCTGATGGCATGTAAGTGTATAAACGACGTGGCATACCGTCTAAACCAAGAATGAATTGTGGCATGAAACATACGTTGAATCCGATTACGAATAACCAGAAGAACGGAATGTTCAAGCGTTCATTCAATTTGTAACCCATCATCTTAGGATACCAGAAGATAAGTGCTGCTAAACAAGCGAACACAACACCACAAACTAATGTGTAGTGGAAGTGGGCTACTAAGAAGTACGTATTATGGTACTGATAGTCTGTTGAAGCCATTGCTAACATTACCCCTGTTACCCCACCGATTGTGAACGTTGGGATGAACGCTAATGAGAATAGCATTGGCGATTCGAAAGAAATTCGACCTTGGTATAGCGTAGCTAACCAGTTGAATATTTTAACACCGGTAGGCACAGCGATTAACATTGTTGAGATTGAGAAGAATGAGTTGATTAAAGGACCATTACCCATAGTGAAGAAATGGTGAACCCATACTAAGAAACTCAAGAATGCGATTGCTGATGTTGCCCAGATCATACTCTTATGACCGAATAAGTGTTTACGTGCGAACGTTGAAATAACGTCTGAGAAAATACCGAATGCTGGAAGGACAACGATGTAAACCTCAGGGTGCCCCCAAACCCAGAAGAAGTTAGCCCAAAGCATTGGCATACCACCATTAGCAACTGTGAAGAATTGAGTACCGAAGATACGGTCAATTGTCATCAATGCTAATGTAACTGTGAATACAGGGAATACTAGGATAATGATCAATGCTGTAACGAAAGTTGTTACTGTGAACATTGGCATTTCCATAAATTTCATAGTTGGTGTTTTCATTCGTAAAATTGTTACGAAGAAGTTAATACCTGTCATTAATGTACCGATACCTGAAAGCTGAATAGCTAATAGGTAGTAGTTAACACCAGGACCTGGACTGAACTCACCAGCAAGTGGTGCATAGTTTGTCCAACCTGCAGCAGGTGAACCACCAATGATGAATGACATGTTGAATAGTAACATTGCTCCGAAGAATAACCAGAAGCTAATGTTGTTCATTACAGGGAATGCAACGTCGCGTGCACCAATTTGTAAAGGTACAACTACGTTCCATAAACCGAAAATGAATGGCATTGCCATGAAGATGATCATGATAACACCGTGTGTTGTAAAGATTTCGTTATAGTGGTTTGATTCCAAGAACGGGTTGTTCGGAATTGTTAATTGCGTACGAATTAAAATTGCATCAATACCACCACGGACGAACATTAATACAGCACAAATCAGATACATTAATCCGATTTTCTTGTGGTCAATTGTTGTAAACCACTCTCTGTAAAGATATTTCCATAACTTAAAGTACGTGATTACTGCGATTACCCCGATAACTAGGAATGGCGCACCAATTTGTGCCATTGTGATCATCCAGTTACCTTGAACGAGTAATTCATGCCATGGGAAATTCATTAATGTTCACCTCCATGATTTTTCTTGTTAAGCTCTTCAGCTTTTTCATCTTTAGCGCCTTTTTGAGCTTTTTCCATTTCGTCCATATTATGAGATTCTTCTTTCTTGAATTCATTATTATATGGTTTGTCGTTAGGTAAGATCATAGCATCCATACCGTGTCTCTTATACATAGCGTTTGTAATTTGAGATTTACGAGCAGGATATTTTGAATCTGGTTTGCTTAATACGCCTTCAGTTACATCATAGAAGTTTGGATCTTTTGGAGTGTAATGGAAACGTTTATAAGCGTAGAAGATGTATTCAGGGTCAGCAGCTGGATCTACGAAGTCCATGTGAGTACCACTGAATGTCAACTCTTCATTCTTAGTTGTAGGTAGTAATTGTTTATCGAAAGTATCTTGAGAAAGTTTAGGTTCTTTCTTAGCTTTTTCTACCCATTTGTTGAATTCTGAGTTGCTTACTGCATGTACTGGGAATGTTTGACGAGCGAAACCTTCACCATTGAAGTTTGAGTTACGTCCACGGAACGTACCTTCTTGGTCAGCTTCTAATGTCCATTCCATTGTCATTGCAGTCATTGCATATTTTTGACCGCCAAGTTGTGGAATCCAGAAACTTGTCATTGTATCCATAGATTGCAACTTGAATACAATCGGACGATCTTTTGGAATCGTAATGTGATTCACTGTTTCAATTTTTTGCTCTGGATAAGCAAAGAACCATTTGAAACCTGCGCTTGTTGCATAAACGACGACAGGGTCTTTGTCTTTTGCAGGCGGTGCATCGTACTCATAAAGTGTTTTGACTGTTGGAATAGCCAAAGCAAGTAAGATGATAAATGGTACGGTGAACCAAATAGTTTCTAATAAAGCACTGTGATGTACTTTACCTGATTGTGTTGTATTTGTGTATCGGTATTTGTAAGCAAATACAGCGAATAGAATAAATACAACCGCAACAATAACAAGCATAAAGATGATTGAATAAATGATCAGCCATTTTAAACTGCTTGCCATTGGCCCTTTTGGGTTAAGTACTTCCATATGTTCACAACCACTGAGTAAAATCAGTGAGCCGAACAATAGAAGCAAAGACTTAATTTTTGACACTTTATTGACCTCCTAATACTACAATTGTAGGGCTTAACAATAATTTTAGTTTATTATGCAATATTTACAAGTGGGTATCCGCAACTTTTTTACATAAAAATAAAGAAAGCCTTACAGACACTAGGCCTGACGGGCTTTCACAGATTTGTTAAATTTATGTGTCCATTTTGTGAATACTGACAAAAATGACAGAAAGCACAAAAAAGGGCGCTGTAGTTGAGAATGCTTATCAATTAAGGGGTTGAAAGCGCTAGCGCCAAAAAACAAAATAATTATTTTTAAATAGATTTTATCGACAAGTTACTTGACTTCTATGTAGCGTTCAGAAATATCTTTCGCTCCATCTGAATCAATGACTTGATATTCGACTTTGTATTTACCAATTTTATTTGTATCGACATGACCATTGACGATAATCTGATCAGTCAAATCTCCGTCTTCTTTATCATAAGCGCTGATTCCATTCAGTAAGTTGTAATTTTCGCCTTTTTGAATAATCGCATCTTCAACACCTTTAAGCTTTGGTACAGAGTTATCTGTAGCTTCAGCGTTTAAATTGGGTGTTACTAATGTAGCAGACACACCAAGTGCTGAAAGTGACTGTAATAGTTTGTTCATTGTTTAGACCTCCGTATTCAATGGCTAATCATTAAAGCGTCATATTAATCAGTTCAATCACGAATATTTGCGATTGAACTTTGTATTAGGTTCAATATACCGTGTTTGTTTCTTTATTACATCCTACTACGGACCTAATCTTTATCACAAGACTAATTTTACAGAATAATTATGAAAATCAGATTAAAATAACGTTAAGTTTTCTCAGTTGTCAAATATTTACTGAGAAAAAAGCGGGAATATTTAGAAACAATATATAGGAAAGAAGTTAAGGGAGGGATTTATGCTAAATAATAATGGGGGTCGTACTTTATTTCATTACTAACACAGGATTTTGAGTCCCGCACATGTAAGAAGAATGCTTTAAATAAAAATCATTATAATACGTTTTAAGTTTGTCATATTGTTTATACTTAATTGTGAAAAGAATATGAAGAAATATGAAATAAAATTGTCTATTATGTGAACTAGATTCTTAATTGTTTTAATTTCGTCATATTCGTATTATGATGAAATTGAGTCGAAGAGGGAGTGAAGTTAAATGTTATCTGAAAAAGATATGGATATTATTAAACAAACAGTACCAGTTCTTCAAGAAAAAGGTGTGGAAATTACGTCATTCTTCTACAATAGAATGTTCAATGAACACCCAGAGTTACGCAACATGTTCAACCAAACTAACCAGAAAAAAGGTTTGCAATCCACAGCCTTAGCTCAAACAGTCTTAGCTGCAGCAGCAAACATTGAACAGTTAGGTGCAATTATGCCTGTAGTTAAAGAGATTGCTTACAAACACGTTGCATTACAAGTACCTGAATCAGGTTACAAAATTGTTGGTGAAAACTTAATCGCAGCAATTATGCACGTTTTAGATTTAAAAGAAGAAGATCCAGTGATTCAAGCTTGGATTAACGCATACTGGGAAATTGCAGATGTATTCATTCAAGTAGAGAAAGACATGTATGCTGAAATGTTATGGGATGGTTTCCAACCATTCACAGTTACAAACATTGAAAATGTCGCTTCAGATATTAAAGCATTTACAGTTTCATCAGATAAATATGATTTACGCAACTTTGAAGCAGGTCAATATATTACAGTTGATGTTTCAAGTGATAAATTACCATACAGAGCAAAACGTCACTATTCAATCGTTTGCGGAGATGAAGATACGTTAACATTCGCAGTTAAACGTGATGTTTCTGAAGACAGTGAAGGTGAAGTTTCAACTATCTTGCATGACGAAGTGAAAGTTGGAGATGATATCAACTTAACTGCGCCAGTAGGTGCATTCAGATTGCATAACACTGACAAAAACCAATTATTCTTAGCATCAGGTATTGGTGTAACACCATTAGTGTCAATGTATGAAAAAGCAATTGAAGTCGGTGTACCGAACATTCAATTCATTCACAATACAACTGATGTTAATGATGTACCATTCTCACAACGTTTATCTAACGATGCAGCAGAAAATGATAATGTGACTTATGAAATCCATGATCGCAAATCAAATGGCTACATCACTCAAGAAGATTTAAAACAGTATGTTACAGAAGATACAGAAGTTTATGTATGTGGCGGTATTTCATTCTTGAAATCAATCGTCAATGAATTATATGAATTAGGTTTAGACAAATCACAAATTCATTTCGAAACATTCATTCCACGTTTAAGCGTAGACGTTTAATTTTTACTGAAATAATAATCTGAATTATAGAGAAGGAGCTGTTCATTCCGAATTTTCGGAAGGGACAGCTCCTTTTTGTTTGGTTCATGAATCGAGCATAAAAAGTGTTCACACGTCTTGAATATTGATATGATGATAAGAAAAGAAGGGGGACATATTCATGGATAAAACAGTTAAATTATTAAAGGACTTAACAGACGTGAACGGAATTGCCGGTCACGAATACAAAGTAAAACAACTGATGAAAGATTATTTGAAACCTGTTTCAGATGAACTGGTTGAAGATAATTTAGGTGGCATCTTCGGAAAGAAAAAAGCAGAGAAAGGTTCAAAAACTTTAATGCTTGCCGGTCATTTAGATGAAGTTGGATTTATGGTGACTAAAATCGACGACAAAGGTTATTTGAAATTCACGCCTGTCGGTGGTTGGTGGAACCAAGTAATGTTATCTCAAAAAGTAACTGTAACAACAGATGATGACAAAGAGATCAGAGGGATCATCGGTTCTAAACCTCCACATGTCTTAACGCCTGAACAACGTAAAACACCAATTGTTATCAAGGATATGTTTATTGATGTAGGTGTAGCTTCAAAAGAAGAAGCTGAAAAACTTGGTATTGATATCGGTGACATGGTAACACCATACTCTGAGTTCGAAGTATTAGGTGATGAGAACTACTTAACAGCAAAAGCATTTGATAATCGCTTCGGCTGTGCACTTGCTGTAGATACTTTAAACAATCTAAAAGACGACACAGTCAATGTTAACTTAGTATCAGGTGCAACAGTTCAAGAAGAAGTTGGTTTACGTGGTGCGAAAGTTGCGGCGAATAAAATCAAACCAGATTTAGCTATTGCAGTGGATGTCGGCATTGCTTATGATACACCAGGAATGGGCGGCGGTGATCATGAAGCTGAACTTGGCAAAGGACCATTAGTCGTACTTATGGACGCGACAGCAATCGGTCATTCTGGATTTAGAAAGCACGTGAAAAAAGTAGCACAAGACAAAGGTATTGAAATCCAATGGGATACAACACCAGGCGGCGGCACAGATGCAGGCAGTATCCATTTAGCACATGAAGGTATTCCTTCAATCGTTGTGGGTGTTCCGCTTCGTTACATGCATTCAAATGTTTCTGTTATGCATAAACAAGACTACTTGAACGCTGTACAATTAGTGACAGAAATCGCTAAATCACTAGACGACGAAACAATCGAACAAATTATTTGGTAAACCATTTTTCAATCGTCTATTTCACGCAAATGATTATAAATAAAAAAGAGCGGTCGGTACTTGCTTCAACATGAAAGCAAGCCTACCGCTCTTTTCTTTAGGTACCCCTCAATGTACCTTTACTGAAAAGTTAAGATTTTATTTATCTAAACCTCTACGCATTTTTTCAGCTAATAACGTATTGTTTAACACCATTGTAATTGTCATTGGGCCAACGCCGCCTGGAACTGGTGTGATTGCGCCAGCAATTTCTTTTACTTCATCATATTCAACGTCACCTTTTAGTTTGCCATTTTCATCTGGTGTGTTACCCACATCAATGACAACTGCGCCTTCTTTAACGTCGTCTTTTGTGACTAAACCTGGACGACCTACAGCGCTGACAATAACGTCTGCACTTTTAAGATGTTTGCTCATGTCTTTTGAACGAGAGTGTAAGATAGTCACTGTCGCATTTTGTTGTAATAATAGTTTTGAAACAGGTTGTCCAACGATATGAGAACGTCCAATAACAACTGCTTCTTTACCTTCTAAATCAATATCCGCATTTTTCAATAATTCCATAATACCTAGTGGTGTACAAGGTACGAATGTTTGTTCATCAATATACAATTTACCGATGTTTGCTGGGTTGAAACCGTCAACGTCTTTTGCTGGGTTGATAGTTTCTAGAACTTTTTGTTCGCTGACTTGTTTTGGAAGAGGTACTTGAACCAAGATACCGCTGACAGAGTCATCGTTGTTTAAACGTTCTAATTCATTTAATACTTCTTCTTCTGAAGCTGTTTCTTCTAAATGAACAATTTCAGAAATCATGCCGATTTTTTCAGCAGCTTTCTTTTTTGATCTTACATAGCTCATGCTTGCGCCATCGTTACCTACAAGAATAACTGATAGTTTCGGCGTATAGCCCTCTTTTTTCAACGCTTCAACTTGATCTTGCAATCCTTGACGATAATCTTTAGCAATTTGTTTGCCATCTAAAATTTTTGCAACCATGTGTAAATTCCTCCTAATAATTTTTCGAACTTTCATTAGTGTTTTGAAGTGTAATACAACTATTTTACATGAAAATCCGGAATTTTAATTGAATTTTCATGAGAAAGTTCGATTTTTGATTGAAAAAGCATGACTTGATTTGTTATGCTATATCTGTAATATACAACTTACTAGATTAAAATTTCAAATAATTGAAAGGGTGTTCAATTTGAAAGTGGCAGTTATTATGGGCAGCTCATCTGACTGGGATATGATGTCAGAAAGTTGTCAGATGTTAGATCAATTTGGAATCCCGTACGATAAGAAAGTCGTTTCAGCACATCGTACACCAAAACTGATGTTTGATTTTGCGACAGAAGCAAGATTGAACGGTTATGACGTTATTATTGCAGGCGCAGGCGGTGCAGCACACTTGCCTGGTATGGTTGCTTCAATGACGACATTACCAGTAATCGGCGTTCCGATTGAATCTAAGAGTTTGAAAGGTTTAGATTCATTACTTTCAATCGTCCAAATGCCTGGCGGAATTCCAGTTGCAACTACTGCAATTGGTAAAGCAGGTGCGAAAAATGCTGGAATCCTTGCAGCGAGAATCTTAAGTATTCAAAGCGATGAAGTGAAAGAGAAATTAGAAGCTTATCAGCAATCACTAGTAGATAAAGTAGGAGAGATGCAAAGTGAACTTCAGTAAATTAAAGTTTGGATCAACTGTCGGTATTATTGGCGGCGGACAACTTGGCAAAATGATGGCACAATCTGCTCAAAAAATGGGCTTTAGAGTCATCGTCTTAGATCCAGACAAAGAAGCACCGTGTCAATATGTAGCACACGAATTTATTAATGCAGCTTATGATGACCTAGATGCATTAAGACAACTTGGTGAAGCTTCTGATGTTGTAACATATGAATTTGAAAACATTGCTGCAGATCAATTAGAAACACTCACAAAAGAATTTAATGTTCCTCAAGGCTATCAAGCCATCCATTTATTGCAAGACCGTTTAACTGAAAAACAAACATTAGAATCAGCAGGTACGAAAATCGTTCCGTATGCACAAATCACAAATGCTGAAGATTTAGAGCATGCTGTTGAAAAATTAGGTTATCCATTTATGGTGAAAACACGTTTCGGCGGTTATGACGGTAAAGGTCAAGTGCTAGTACGTTCAGAAGAAGATTTAGCAGAGGCCGAATCATTAATCAAAGTACAAGAATGTGTAGCAGAAAAATTCTTAGACCTTTATAAAGAAGTGTCATTAACTGTGACAATTGGAAATGGCGGTCAAATCGTTTATTTCCCATTACAAGAAAACGAACATCGTCACCAAATTTTATTTAAAACAATCGTACCCGCACGTTCTGATAAAGAAGCAGAAGCACGTGCAGAAGTGGATAAAATTAAAGAAAAAGTGCATTTTGTGGGTACATTTACAGTAGAGTTCTTTATTGATAAAGATAACAACTTATATGTAAACGAAATTGCACCAAGACCTCACAATTCTGGTCATTATTCTATTGAAGCTTGTGACTTCTCACAATTTGATACACACATCTTAGCGGTTACGGGTCAAAAATTACCAGAACGCATTGAAATTTTAAAACCAGCTGTCATGATGAATTTGCTTGGTAAGGATTTAGATTTACTTGAAGATGAATTCGGCGATCATCCTGAATGGCATGTTCATATTTATGGCAAAGCATCTAGAAAACCAGCACGAAAAATGGGTCACATGACAGTTTTAACTGATGACATTGATAAAACTGAACAAGACATGTTGGCAACCTTTAGAGGAGGAGCAAAATAATGTCATTATTATACGAAGGTAAAGCAAAACGAATTTTCTCAACAGATGAAGACGGCGTATTACGCGTGGAATACAAAGATGAAGTGACTGCCGGCAATGGTGCGAAAAAAGACCATATTGACGGTAAAGGCCGCTTAAATAATAAAATCACTTCAATCTTGTTTGAACACCTTAAAGAAAAAGGCATCAAAAGCCACTTTATAAAACAAACGTCTGAGACTGAACAACTTGTTCAATCTGTAGAAATCATTCCGTTAGAAGTGGTCGTACGTAATATTGCGGCAGGTTCTATCACAAGACGCTTAGGTTTTGAAAAAGGACAAAAATTTGAAACACCACTTGTAGAATTCTTCTATAAAAATGATGCTTTAAATGACCCTTTAGTGACAGATGACCATGTAAGATTATTAAACATCGCAACAACTGAAGAAATTGCACAATTGAAAGAAATGGTATTAGGCGTTAATAAAGCGTTAGTTGAATTGCTTGATAGTATCAACCTACGTTTGATTGACTTCAAAGTAGAATTCGGCCGTACAAAAGATGGTCAAATTCTTTTAGCAGATGAAATTTCACCAGATACTTGCCGTATTTGGGAAAAAGACAGTGACACTAATTTTGACAAAGACGTATACCGTGAAGACCGCGGTTCAATTATCGAGACTTATCAAACTTTCTTAAATAAACTGGAGGATCTTAAATAATGAAAACTATCGAATTGCACATCACATTACAACCACAGGTATTAGATACACAAGGACAAGCACTTAACCGTGCCGTACATGACTTAGGCTATAACCAAGTGAATGATATCCGTGTAGGTAAATTACTTTACATGACAGTGGACGAAGCAACAGATGAAGCGGTTCATAATATCGTTACAACTTTAAGTGAAAAATTATTTGCGAACACAGTCATTGAAGAGTACAGCTATAAAGTAGTTGACGAAAAGGAGAATGCATAATGAAATTCGCAGTACTTGTATTCCCTGGATCAAACTGTGACAGAGATATGTTGAACGCAGCTTTGAAAACAGGCGTAGACGCAGAGTATGTTGATTATCGTGAGACATCATTAGAAGGATTTGATGGGGTGTTAATCCCTGGCGGTTTCTCATTTGGTGACTACTTACGTTCAGGTGCGATGGCGAGTGTTGCACCAGTTATCAAAGAAGTGAAACGTTTTGCAGATGAAGGCAAACCAGTATTAGGTGTATGTAACGGATTCCAAATCTTAACAGAAATCGGTTTATTACCAGGTGCGTTATTACACAACAGTTCACATTTATTTGTGAGCCGTAACGAATCATTAGAAGTTGTAAATAACAACACACCATTCACAAAAGCATATGCTGAAGGTGAAACAGTAGTATACCCAGTAGCTCATGGTGAAGGCAGCTACTACTGTACAAAAGATATGTACAAAGAATTAGAAGATAATAATCAAATTATCTTGAAATATAAAGATAATCCAAATGGTTCTTACCACGATATTGCTGGTATTGTTAACGAAAAAGGTAATGTGTGCGGCATGATGCCTCACCCAGAACGTGCATTAGAATCAATTTTAGGAACAGACGATGGCGTGAAATTATTTGAGTCAATGGTAAATAGTTGGAGGGAACAAAATGCCTAAGTTTATTGAACCAAGTATCGAAGAAATTAAATCAGAACATTTATACCGTGATATGGGATTAACAGACGCTGAATATGATAAAGTTGTCGAAATTTTAGGTCGTCAACCAAACTTTACTGAAATTGGTATTTTCTCTGTAATGTGGAGTGAACACTGCTCATACAAACACTCAAAACCATTCTTGAAACAATTCCCTACAACAGGCGAACATGTCTTAATGGGACCTGGTGAAGGTGCTGGTGTTGTAGATATCGGTGATAACCAAGCGGTTGTATTCAAAGTTGAATCACATAACCACCCATCTGCGATTGAACCTTACCAAGGTGCAGCAACAGGTGTCGGCGGTATTATTCGTGACATCGTATCAATCGGTGCACGTCCAATCAACTTATTAAACAGCTTACGTTTCGGTGAATTAGATGAAATCCAAAACCGTACATTATTACGTGGTGTTGTAGCAGGTATCGGCGGATACGGTAACTGTATCGGTATCCCAACTACAGCAGGTGAAATCGAATTCGATGAACGCTATGATGGTAACCCATTAGTTAACGCAATGTGCGTAGGTATCATTGATCACGATAAAATCCAAAAAGGTACAGCTAAAGGTGTCGGCAACTCAGTTATCTACGTTGGTTTAAAAACAGGCCGTGACGGTATCCATGGTGCAACTTTCGCATCTGAAGAATTAAGTGAAGAAAGTGAAAGCAAACGTCCATCAGTACAAATCGGTGACCCATTTGTAGGTAAAAAATTGATGGAAGCAACACTTGAAGCAATCACTTACCCAGAATTAGTCGGTATCCAAGATATGGGTGCAGCTGGTTTAACATCATCTTCTTCAGAAATGGCAGCTAAAGGCGGCAGTGGTTTACACATGCAGTTAGAAAAAGTACCTGTACGTGAAGAAGGAATCTCTCCATACGAAATGATGCTTTCTGAAACACAAGAACGTATGTTGCTTGTTGTTGAAAAAGGTACAGAACAAAAATTCTTAGACTTATTTGACAGACGTGAATTAGATAGTGCTGTTATCGGTGAAGTTACGGATACAGATCGTTTCGTATTAACTTATGATGATGAAGTTTATGCAGACATCCCAGTACAACCATTAGCAGATGAATCACCTGTATATATTTTAGAAGGTGAAGCAAAAGAATATAACACATCTAAAAACGACTACAGCAATGTAGATGTTAAAGATGTATTCCATAAATTATTAGCACATCCGACAATTGCGTCAAAACGTTATTTATACGAACAATATGACCAACAAGTTGGTGCAAACACAGTTGTTAAATCTGGTTTACAAGCATCTGTAGTACGTGTTGAAGGTACAAACAAAGCAATCGCTTCTACAATCGATGGCGAAGCACGTTATGTATTCAACCAACCATACGAAGGCGGTAAAATGGTCGTTGCTGAAGCATACCGTAACTTAATTGCTGTAGGTGCAACACCATTAGCAATGACAGACTGCTTAAACTACGGTTCACCAGAGAAAAAAGAAATCTATCAACAATTAACTGATTCTACAAAAGGTATGGCAGAAGCATGTGAAGTTCTGAAAACACCAGTTGTTTCAGGTAACGTTTCACTTTATAACGAAACAAAAGGTACTTCTATCTTCCCAACACCTGTAGTAGGTATGGTCGGCTTAATTGAAGACATCGATTACTTAAATGATTTCCACCCACATGCAGGTGATAAATTGTATGTTGTTGGTGAAACACGCGATGACTTCGGCGGCAGCCAAATCGAAAAATTATTATACGGTAAAGTCAACCATGAATCAGAAGCACTTGACTTATCAAATGAAGTTGAAAAAGGCGAACAAATCAAAGAAGCAATCAGAAGCGGCAAAGCGTCTCATGTACAAACTGTCGGTAAAGGCGGCTTATTGATTTCGTTAGCTCGAATCAGTGCACACTACGGTTTAGGTGTAGATGTAACATTAGACGTGACTGATGCACAATTATTCAGTGAATCACAAGGTCGTTACATTGTTGCAGTTAAAGCAGGACAATCATTAGATATTCCTAATGCACAAGAAATCGGAACTATCACTGAGGATGACAAGTTCAAAGTTACAAACGGTCAAACAACTGTAGAAGAAAACGTGTCGACGTTAAACGAAATTTGGGAAGGAGCAATTCCTCAATGTATGACATCCGCGGATTAAACGAAGAATGTGGAGTCTTTGGAATTTGGAATCACCCCCATGCAGCAACTTTAACTTACATGGCGTTGCATAGTCTGCAACACCGTGGTCAAGAAGGTGCTGGGATCGTGTGCTCAAACGGCGAATCGCTGTTTGGGGCACGCGGCATGGGTTTATTAACTGAAGCTATTTCAGACGCACAATTAGAATCTTTACAAGGATTCCAACATGCGATTGGACATGTACGCTATGCGACAACAGGTGCCAGTGAAATCGCCAATGTTCAACCTTTCTTGTTCAAGCATTCAAAAGGTGATTTAGGACTTGCGCATAATGGAAACTTAACGAATGCTGTTCAAATTCGTAAGGCTTTAGAATCTGAAGGCAGCGTCTTCCAAACAACAAGTGATTCAGAAGTATTAGCGCATTTATTAATCAGAGGCAAATCTCCAAGCATTAAATCAAACCAAAAAGCAGCATTGAATCAAGTTAAAGGTGCATTCAGCTGTGTCATGCTGAATACTAATCAACTTGCTGCGGTTAGAGATAACAATGGTGTACGTCCACTCATGTTAGGTGAAGTAGATGGTGCGTATTGTGTCGCAAGTGAAACATGTGCGTTCCAAGCAATCGGTGCAACATATATTCGTGACATCGAACCGGGTGAATTAATTACATTTAGCGGTGACCATGACATAGATTATGATACGTACACGAACCAAATTCACCATAATATGTGTTCAATGGAATATGTATACTTTGCACGTCCAGATTCAGAGTTCCATAAACACTCTATCTATAATGTGCGTAAAGCTTTAGGTAAGAAGTTAGCAAGTGAGATGGGTATTGACGCTGATATTGTTATCGGTGTACCAGATTCATCTTTACAAGCAGCAAAAGGCTTCTCTGAATACTCAGGTATTCCAAACGAACAAGGTTTATTGAAAAACCGTTATATCGGCCGTACGTTTATCACACCAGACCAAAGCGTTCGTGAAAAACAAGTACGTATGAAACATGCGCCGATCAGAGACGTCATTGAAGGCAAACGTGTTGTTGTCATTGATGACTCTATTGTGCGTGGTACGACAAGTAAATACATTGTGAAAGCATTAAAATCTGCTGGTGCGAAAGAAGTGCATATGGGTATTTCATCACCACCATTAGTCGATCCATGTTATTACGGTATCGATGTGTCTACACATGCAGAATTAATGGCAGCACAACATAGTGTCGACGAAATCAAAGACATGATTGGTGCAGACTCACTTACGTATTTATCTGTAGAAGGCATGCATGAAGTGTTTAAAGAATTTGACTCAAAAGGCGAGTGTGACGCTTGCTTTACAGGCAATTATCCAATTGAAATTGTAGATCATCAATTACCAGAAGTTAAAGAACTGAAAAGAAGAGGAGTGTAAAGCTGTGGCAGCAGATTCTTATAAAAATGCCGGTGTGGATATTCATGCTGGATATGAAGCAGTTGAGCGAATGAAGAGCCATGTGCAACGTACAATGCGTAAAGAAGTACTAGGTGGACTAGGAGGATTCGGTGCAGCGTTTGATTTATCACAATTAAACATGCAAAAACCTGTCTTAGTTTCTGGTACAGACGGTGTAGGTACTAAGTTGAAACTTGCGATTGATCACAACAAACATGACACAATCGGTATCGATGCAGTGGCTATGTGTGTCAACGACATTTTAACAACAGGTGCAGAGCCGCTTTATTTCCTTGACTATATCGCAACAAACAAAGTTGTACCTGAAGTCATCGAACAAATTGTTAAAGGTGTCAGCGATGGTTGTGAAGAAACAAATACAGCTTTAATCGGCGGTGAAACTGCTGAAATGGGCGAAATGTACCACGAAGGTGAATACGATTTAGCTGGTTTCGCAGTGGGCGCAGTTGAAAAAGATGAATACATCGATGGTTCAACAGTTAAACCAGGACAAGTAATTATTGGTTTAGCTTCAAGCGGTATTCACTCTAACGGTTACAGCTTAGTACGTCATTTAATTAAAGAATCAGGTGTTGATTTAAATGCTGAATTCGATAATGGTCGTACGTATTTAGACACTTTCTTAGAACCGACTCGTTTATATGTTAAACCTGTATTAGCTGTGAAAGAACAAGTGAAATTGCATGCGATGACACATATCACAGGCGGCGGTTTCTATGAGAATATTCCACGTGCTTTACCTGAAGGTGTCACTGCTGAAATTGACGTTCAATCATTCAATACACCTAAAGTATTCGATTGGTTACAAGAAGCAGGCAAAATCGCAACTGAAGAGATGTACAATATCTTCAACATGGGTATTGGTTTCACATTAGTTGTAGATGAAGCGGACGCAGATAAAACATTAGATATCTTAAAAGGTCAAAATGTTGAAGCGTTCAAAATCGGTAAAATCGTTGAAGGTAAAGAAGAACCTATCGAGTTAACGGGGGTTAAAGCGTGACTAAAGTAGCCATCTTTGCGTCAGGTTCTGGCAGCAACTTTGAAAATATTGCACAACGAGTTCAAGACGGCAGATTAGATAATATTGAAATCACAGCGCTTTATGTTGATCACGACGATGCATTCGCGATTGAACGTGCAGAGAAATTAAACATTCCTGTCCATGTGACACTTCCTAAAACTTTTGATTCTAAAAGCGATTATGAACAACGTTTATTAGAATTGTTAAAAGAAGAAGAAGTGGAATGGATTATACTTGCAGGCTATATGCGTTTAATCGGTCCAGATTTATTGAATGCGTATGAAGGCCGTATTTTAAACATTCATCCGGCTTTATTACCGAAATACAAAGGCATTGACGCAATTGGTCAAGCCTTTGAAAGTGGAGATAAAGTGACAGGTTCTACTGTTCATTATGTAGACAGTGGCATGGATACAGGTGAAATCATTGAACAAAGTCAATGCGACATCTATCCAGATGATACAAAAGCACAACTAGAAGAACGTATTAAAAATTTAGAATATGAACTTTATCCTAGAGTCATCGCAAAAATTATTCGATAAGAGGGGCAATTTCTAACATGAAAAAAGTAATTTTAAGTGTATCAGACAAAACTGGCATTGTAGACTTCGCGAAGTCATTAGTTGAATTAGACTATGAGTTGTATTCTACAGGCGGCACAAAGCGTGCATTAGATGAAGCGGGTGTTCCTGTAAAATCAGTTTCTGATTTAACGAAATTTGATGAAATCATGGATGGCCGTGTAAAAACATTACACCCAGCAGTACATGGCGGTATTTTAGCTGATCGCGATAAACCTGAACATTTACAACAATTAAAAGAAAAAGGCATCGATCTTATCGACATGGTTGTCGTGAACCTTTATCCATTTAAAGAAACTGTCGCAAACCCTGACGTAACTGAAATGGATGCGATTGAAAACATTGATATCGGTGGTCCGACAATGTTACGTGCAGCTGCGAAAAACTTCAAGCATGTGACAACTGTGGTAGATCCTGCTGACTATGACGCAGTCATTGAACACCTTAAAAATAATACATTAGACGAAGCGTTCCGTAAATCATTAATGATTAAAGTATTTGAACATACAAATGATTACGATAATGCGATTGTGAATTTCTTCAAAGAAAATAAAGAACAATTACGTTATGGTGAAAACCCTCAACAAACTGCTTACTTTGTACGTACATCAGATGCGAACAATACGATTGCAGGCGCTAAACAATTACACGGGAAACAATTAAGCTTTAACAACATTAAAGATGCTGATGCGACATTAGCATTAGTTAAAAAATTCGAAGAACCAGCTGCAGTAGCGGTTAAACATATGAACCCATGTGGTGTTGGTGTTGGCGAATCAATTGAAGAAGCATATCAAAATGCGTATGAAGCAGATAGCCAATCTATCTTCGGCGGTATTGTTGCGGTTAACCGTCCAGTTTCAAAAGAACTTGCTGAAAAATTACATTCAATCTTCTTAGAAGTAGTGATTGCACCTTCATTTACAGATGAAGCGCTTGAAATCTTAACTCAAAAGAAAAACATTCGCTTATTAGAAGTAGATATGGCAGTGGATCACGATGAACAAGAATTTGTATCTGTATCAGGTGGCTATTTAGTTCAAGATAAAGATACAAAAACAATTTCACGTGATGACATGAAAGTTGTGACTAAAGTTGAACCGACAGAAGAACAATGGCAAGCAATGGAATTAGGTTGGAAAGTTGTAGCAGCTGTTAAAAGTAACGCTGTCATCTTAAGTAATGACCATCAAACTGTAGGTATCGGTGCAGGTCAAATGAACCGTGTCGGTTCTGCAGAAATTGCGATTGAACGTGCAATTGAAATTAATGACAATGTAGCATTAGTTTCAGATGGTTTCTTCCCAATGGATGACACAGTAGAATTAGCTGCAAAAGCAGGTATCAAAGCGATCATCCAACCAGGTGGTTCTATTAAAGACCAAGATTCTATTGATATGGCAGACAAACACGGCATTGCGATGGTAATGACTGGCGTACGTCACTTCAAACATTAATCATTCAGGAGGAAAATGCTAAAGATGAAAGTATTAGTAATCGGAGGCGGAGGACGTGAACATGTCCTTGTGCACAAATTAAATCAATCTGAACTTGTTGACCAAGTGTATGCAATTCCTGGAAATGCAGCAATGGAAACTGTCGCTGAAGTGCACGGTGAAATTACTGAAACTGCACATGATGACATTGTAAAATTTGCGGTAGATCATGAAGTTGAATGGGCAGTCATCGGTCCAGAACAACCTTTAACTGAAGGGTTAGGCGACAAATTACGTGACGCGGGTGTGAAAGTCTTCGGTCCTGGTGCGAAAGCAGCACAAATTGAAGGTTCAAAATCATTTGCGAAACGTATTATGGAAAAATATGACATCCCAACTGCAGAATATGTAGAAGTGGATTCTAAATCTGATGCATTAAAATATGTAGAAGATTGCAAGATTCCTGTTGTCTTGAAAAAAGACGGTCTTGCCGCAGGTAAAGGTGTTATTATCGCGATGACACGTGATGAAGCGAAAGAAGCAGTCGAAACACTGTATCCTGAAGAACAAGGCAAAATTGTATTCGAAGAATTCTTAGAAGGCGAAGAATACTCTGTCATGACCTTTGTGAATGGCGATTATGCTGTACCTTTTGATACGATTGCACAAGACCATAAACGTGCATATGATGGCGATAAAGGACCAAATACAGGCGGTATGGGTGCGTATTGCCCAGTGCCTCATATTTCAGAAGATGTACTAAAACGTACAAATGATGAAATTGCGCAACCGATTGCGAAAGCAATGCAAGAAGAAGGCTATCCATTCTTTGGCGTGCTTTATATTGGCGCAATTTTAACTGATGAAGGTCCGAAAGTTATCGAGTTTAATGCACGTTTCGGAGATCCTGAAGCACAAGTGCTTTTAACACGTATGGAAAGCGACTTAATGCAGCACATTTTAGACCTAGAAGCACGTAAACCGATTGAATACAAATGGAAAGACGAAGCTGTTGTAGGCGTGATGTTAGCGTCTAAAGGCTATCCTGGCTCATATGAAAAAGGTGTGAAAGTCAGTGGCTTTGATTTAGATGGACTTACATTTGTCAGCGGTCTGAAAAAAGAAGGCGACGATTACGTTACTTCTGGCGGCCGTGTTATCTTAGTGATCGGTGAAGGCAAAACAGTTAAAGAAGCCAAAGCAAATGCTTATAAAAAAGCAGATGCCATTGATAGTGAAGGTTTATTCTATCGTCGTGACATCAGTGATAAAGCAATCAAACATGAAGCGTAATTTAAAAGAATAGATTCATACAAAAACAGCCGTACATTGTGTAATGGCTGTTTTTTGGTATGCAGAAAAATTATTGTTAAGCCGTGTATCTTCTAATTATGAAATTGTAGGGACAAAATAAAAAAGCAAGGAAGCAGAACTTCCTTACTCTTCAGGCAATGATTTCGCCATATCAATATAAGCTTGTTTATATCCAGAAACGTAGCGAGAGCTGCGTCTCTTGAATAATTGATGGAAACGCCAAGAACGTTTACGGCTCT
Organism: Staphylococcus sp. HMSC056G08; assembly: GCF_001812305.1. Lineage (NCBI taxonomy): Bacteria > Bacillati > Bacillota > Bacilli > Caryophanales > Staphylococcaceae > Staphylococcus > Staphylococcus sp. HMSC056G08. Next base: position 212,718 of record NZ_KV808525.1, on the reverse strand, counting down.
TAATGTAACGTTTTAAACGGCGCTTTTTATTTTTGAGTTTTGACATGGTTTCAATTTCTTTGACGGCTTGTTGATAGCCTTTTTCGTATGCATCATTACGTTTTTTCATGAAATTTTGCCCCCAATCTTTCTGTGTGAATCTGATTATTTCAATTATAACATGTATATGACTTTTGACTTAATTAAACGATAATATTTGTTAAATAAAAAATAAGCAGTAAACGGTTGAATCGGTGACCGTTCACTGCTGGGAAAAATATGGATGAATGAAAATGTAAATATTGGTTGGGCTGCAGCTCGACAACCACAGCCCGATAAAAATTTTAAGAACTATAAATGCTTGTGTCAACCACGTACGTCAGTAATTCCTGTAATTGGTAAATAATGAGCTAACATTACAGAAATAATTAATATCGCCGCGAATAATAAGATAAATAAGATGTCGCGATAACTAAATGGTGCGTAGTAATAATACGTTCTTTTACCATCTTTAAATCCTTTTTTCTCCATAGCAACCGAAAGTTGATGTGCTTTTCGTATGTTTTGACTTAACAACGGAATAATTAAATGTTTCACACGCTTGAAACCGCGATAATTTGATTTATCCACCATACGATAACGCATCTTCAATGATTTACGTAGTTGAATGAATGAACTGATAATCAACGGTACCATACGGATGGCAGCCATAAACGCATAGGCTACTTTTGGTTTTACACGCAAGTGCTGCATCAGGCTGTAGAAGATCATCACAATTTGAGACGTAAAGGCCATCACAATACCGAAGAATGTGACGGTATCCGTACGCATAGATAAATGCAGTCCTCTCACTAAACTTTCAGTTGTGATATGAATAAAGCCTAATTTAAATAGGGTATGTGTACCATCTCCGTAGAAAATCATAAAGAGTGCTGAGATGATACTGAATATCACAGTGTAAAGTACGAATAGGGCAGTGACCTTCAATTTCATACCGCCGAAAATCAGTAAGAATAAAAACATCAAGGCGGTTAGGTAAATCATCACATCAAAGTTGTGAATGAAAATCACAAAGAAGAATAAGAAAATACCTAAACCAAGTTTCGTGATAATATTAACTTCATCTACGAAGGTGAAATACTTTTTCCATGCTTCATACATTTGTTTCACCTTCCATTTCAAATAGCACATCTTCACATAACATGTGGTCACGTAATTCGATACGTCTTGTCGGATAACGTTCAATGATATGTGGGTCATGCGTAACCATAATAATCGTTTGACCTTGTGCAACACGTTGTTGGAAAAGATTTAATAAATTAAACGTGTTGTGACTGTCTAAACCAAATGTTGGTTCATCAAGTAAAATAATGTCAGCACGTGAACTTAAAGCAGTCGCAACACTTAAACGTCGTTTTTGACCCATTGATAATTCGAAGGGATGTTGATCACGAACTGCTTCTAAATTCAATAATTCAATCAGTTTTTCAGTTTCAGCTTTAGCGCTTTCGCCGCTGAAGTTGATAAAGATTTCTTCATAAACAGAATTCGTAATGAATTGCAGTTCTGGGTTTTGATAAACCAGATACATATGCTTTGCTGCTTCTTTAATTTTATGAAGCGGTTGCCCATCATAAGACATCTCTCCGCGATATTTAATCAATTGCATCATAGACTCAAGTAAAGTGGTTTTACCTGCACCATTTTTACCTGTGATGGTAATCCACTCACCATCGCCGATTGTGAGTTCAGGTACTTGAATGAGTGTTTTCTTACCACGTATGACTTCGCCATTTTCATATTTGAAGCGTGACGTTATGTCTTTATTCGGTAATAATTCAGCTTTAGGTGCATGGTCCCAAGCCTTTGGATGCCATACTCCATATTCAGTCAACAAGTCTTCGTGTTGGTGTAAAATCACTTGAGGCGTATCATCCGCGATGATTTCTCCTTGATGATTCATTAAAATAACACGATCCACATGTTCCCAAATGTGTTCCACTTTATGTTCTACAATCAAGACAGTTTGTTCTTGCCACATGTCTTTAATTTGATTCCATAAATCTTCTGTCGCATCCACATCTAACATGGCAGTCGGTTCATCCAAGAATAATGTATCTGCTTCTTGAAGCACCGTTTCAGCAATTGCTAATTTTTGTTTCATACCGCCGCTTAATTGTTGAACCGTTTGTTTAGGACCAACGTCTAAGTCGACCGATGCTAATGCTTGTTGAATTAAAGCGTCCATCTCTTTTCTCGGCACTTGTTTATTTTCTAACACAAATGCGAGTTCTTCATAAACCTTTGGCATACAAAATTGTGTGTCTGGGTCTTGGAAGATGACGCCGCTATTTAAATCGACTTCTAATGCGTCATATTTCATTGGAAGCTCGATTAGGTTCGGCACAATGCCACTTAATACATTGAGTAAGGTACTTTTACCGCAGCCTGAAGGGCCGAGTAATAAGACCTTTTGTTTATCAGGTATTTCTATATCTAAACCATCAAATATTTTATCTGGTGCATTTGGATATTTAAGTCGTAAATTTTGAGCAAGTAACACGTTTATGTCTCCTTACAAATTGTCATAAACCTTTTTGGAAGCAGGGCGGAATAACTTTGTAACCCCAGTCTGATCCAGAGCTTTGACAAGATAATATGGGAAAATCCCAGCAAGTACAATCCCGCTGATACAACGGAAGAATACATATAAGAATAAGTTCCATCCAGCAACTTCACCTAAATAACCATAGTAGAAGTCGATAGGGAAAGTAACTAATGCGGCTGCTAAACCAGCGAGCACTGCTACCATTAATTTGCGTGATTTATAACGGAAAATCGCAAAAATAATTTCACACGCTAAACCTTGTAGTAAGCCGTAAACAATTGTCGCAATATCAAAGCGTCCCATAACAATTGTTTCCCCAGCACCAGCAGCGAATTCAGCTAACAGTGCAATACCGGCTTTCGGAATGATTAAGTAAGCAACAACAGCAGCTGCAAACCACATACCGTAAGATAATTCTTCTAAGTGTAAGCCAGTCACTTGCATGGCTTTATACACTAAGTTCCAAATGTTGTAAATGATAGCAAAGATAACTGCGATTAACACAGTGACTAAGATATCTGAAAGCTTAAGTCCTTTAGACATAATGTCAATTCCTCCTATATAAACAAAAAAACACGCAAACTTGTCTAGCAAGCAGCGTGAAAATAAGCATCAGAATACCCTGGTTCTACCCTGAAATCCTAAACCAGTTCATTCTTTACACTTTCCTACGCTAGTCTCAGCTAGATCAGGTTCGAAGGGTTTGAAGCTTTGTGCTTCATCTCAGTTCGAAACACCCCTAGTGTATTTCTTTATTAGATTTATACTAAATGTATGCTTTTTCATAGGTTCTGTCAAGGTGATTTTAGATTTAAGCCAGAGAGAACGGGTATGAAAAAGGCAAGATCACATTAAGATTACGTTAAATTGTGTTTTTAGGATTGAGCATAGCGTCTGAGTCTAATATACTACCATAGAATGATTTACTTTAATTTTTAAAGACACAATGGAATTGTTCATATATAATAACTATGAGGTGAAAAACATGTCGTATATAAAGAAGCACGCTGAAATCATTTATAGTTTGATTATTGGCATTGTTTCACTTTTCATTGGAATCATTGTATTACTCAATCTATCATTTATCCATAAACTTGCGAAGGGGAGCAAGGTTGACATACATATTAATAATGTGTGGGATTTCATCAATGCTTTCTTTGTTGAAATAATACGGATTATGAGTCAATTTATTGGTCATTTCCCAGTGGTCAGCGCCATCTTGATTATCTTGTTCGGTGTTGCATTGCTATGGATTGGCTATTTATTATTTATGACTACAAAATATGATTATGATATCTCAATTTTCTTCCTTATAATAGGAATCTTTTTCTTCCTCATCACAATCGTCTTTATGACACAAGTTTACGGCTTCTTTGCGATTGTATTCGTGGTTCCGTTTATTGTGCATATCGGATACATTGTGTACAAGGATGAGTTGAACAGTGCGCACCAAAAAGAGCACTATCTATGGATTATCTGTACGTACGGAATCAGTTATTTAATTTCTCAAATTTCGTTATATGGCAGAATCGAAAGTCATGAAATTGCGTTAATTGATATTTTAAGTGTCAACGCATTCTTCGTTGTCATGTGGTGTTTAGGTCAAATGTCTATTTGGAATTTCTTATTCCTTAGAAGATCATTACCGCTAACTAAAGCAGAATTAGGCGAAGAAATGTTGTATTCACGTACAGACAAGAACGGCACAATTAGCCAAACGAAAGAACAGCTGCGTGAAATTCAAGAACGTACACAAGAATTGACATACAGAACACGCAGAAGTATTGATTTAGAGAAAATCAGAAGAAAACGAGATAGTTTCAAAAAAGCAGTTAAAGATAAAGTCAATCTGCAAGAAGACGATTTCCCAACTTGGATGCGTCGTCCAAAATGGATTAAACCGGGTATCGTTGAATTGATTTGCGGTGCGATTTTATTCCTATTTACCTTACTAGAATTAAACAACCGTAATGGCTTGTTTATGTCAGGTGATTGGGAATTATCACAAACATCATATGTAATCGAGTGGATTACACTCTTCTTATTGTTGCTTGTGATTATCGCTTATATCATTACAACATTGACGCATTTCTTACGCGGTAAATTGTACTATGCGCAGTTGTTTATGGTGAGTATTTTATTCTTTAAATTGTTGACAGAATTTGTCAATATTATGATTCATGGATTATTATTATCCATTTTTATTACACCGATTTTATTTATTATGCTTGTGGCGATTACGATTGCGTTTATTATTCAATTACGTACGCCAGCTAAAGCAGAAACACACAAAAGCTGAGGGACTTAAGTTTCCTCGGCTTTTTTAATGGATTTGAGACGTTCTTTTTAGAAAGGAAGCGTCTGATACGTTAAGATAAAAGTAACTACACATAGAAGGCGGAATAATAATATGAAGACAGCAGTATTAAATAAAGGTAAAGAACAAAAGTATTTAAATCAGTATCCATTAGTGGATGAAGAAGATATTTATGAACATAGTCATTTAGAAGATGGTGATATTTTTCATATTGTGACTGATGATGGCCGATACATTGCGACAGCATACGTTGGGCGCCAACATAAAGGATTAGGTTGGGTCTTAAGCTATGATGCTGAAGAAGAAATTAATCAAGAATTTTTTGAAGCACTATTTGAAGAAGCTTTAGATTATCGTCAATACTACTTTGATATCGATGGTACAAATGCATTCAGATTGTTTAATGCAGAAGGAGACGGTGTCGGCGGTTTAACAATTGATTACTACGATCGTCATTTATTAATCCAATGGTATTCAAAAGGGATTTATATGTTCAGAACTGATATTTTAGAAGCTGTTCAAGCTGTCTTTCCTTATACTTCAATTTTTGAGAAGACACGTTTTAAAGACAGTGAAGTATCTAGTGGTTTCGTAACAGGGGAAGCACCGGAATTCCCAATTGTTATTGAAGAAAACTTTACGTTCTATAATGTTGATTTAGATGATGGACCGATGACAGGAATTTTCTTAGACCAAAAAGAAGTGCGTAAAAAATTACGTGATGTTTATGCGCCTGACCGCAGTGTTTTGAATTTATTTAGTTATACAGGGGCATTCTCTGTCATTGCAGCACAAACAGCAGCAGAAACAACTAGTGTCGACCTTGCAAATCGTTCTAGAGGTTTGACAGAGGAGAATTTTGGGGTAAATGGTATTGACCCGAAAACACAATATATTTATGTCATGGATACGTTTGACTTCTATCATTATGCGGCAAGACACAATAAGGCTTATGACACGATTGTTATTGATCCGCCAAGTTTTGCGCGTAATAAAAAGAAAGTCTTTACAGTTCAAAAAGACTATCATAAGTTGATTGAAGAAGCTTTACCTGTTTTAAATGATGGAGGTACTTTAATTTTAAGTACAAACTCAAGTGCGTTAACTTCAAAAGCGTTTAAAAACATGATTAAGAGAACGCTTGATGCACAAGATGTAGATTTTGAAATTTTAGAAGCAATGGGACTTCCGAAAGATTTTAAAACACATCCGCACTATAAACCATCAAAATATTTAAAAGTAGTCTTTGTTCGGGTATCAGAAAAAGTGGAAGAAGTAATAATCGAGGAGGACTATTATGGGGATTAAAGATAAATTCATTAAAAAATCTACAGACAAAATTGGAAATAAAATGTTGAAAATTGATCCGGTCGTAGGTAAAGGGCGTTTACCGAAGAATAAAAAGGATTTAGCAAAAAGACGTGAACGCGCTGAAGAATTAGTAAGAAAGAAAGCATTATTGTCATCTTCAGCAAGTGTCATTCCGATTCCAGGATTAGATTTTGGGGTCGATTTAAAGCTGATGAAAGATATTATAGAAGATATTAATAAAATTTACGGTTTAGATCATAAAGAAGTGAACCGTATGAGTGATGATTTAAAAGAACGTGTATTAGTCGCAGCATCAATCCAAGGCAGCCAATTCATCGGACGTACGGTTTCAAAAGGTATCTTGAAAATGGTCGTTAAAGATGTTGCTAAACGTACAGCTGCGAAACAAACAAGATGGTTCCCGGTTGTCGGTCAAGCAATCGCAGCATCAATCAGTTATTATTTCATGAAAAAATTAGGTGACGAGCACATCGATAAATGTGAAAACGTTGCCAAAAAATTAATTTAAAACCGAGTTGTCAATTAAATTGTGCATATTTTCACAAAAACGCTAAATTCATTGCCCTGTATGGATTAAACAAATTGAATTTAGCGTCATATTTTGGTAATGTTAAGGTGTAATAATGTTCAGGTGAGTCACTCACCAATTAATGGATGCGAAGGAGAAAGATTATTATGGAACAACAATCATACACTATCATCGACGAAACAGGTATTCATGCTCGTCCAGCTACAATGCTTGTACAAACAGCTTCAAAATTTGATTCGGATATTCAACTTGAATATAACGGTAAAAAAGTCAACTTAAAATCAATTATGGGTGTTATGAGCTTAGGCGTAGGTAAAGATGCTGACATTACTATCTATGCTGACGGAAGCGACGAAGCTGATGCAATTCAAGCTATCACTGACGTTTTATCTAAAGAAGGTTTAACTAACTAATATGACTAAAAATATTAGAGGGATTGCGGCATCTGATGGTGTCGCAATCGCAAAAGCCTATCTATTAGTAGAACCTGACCTATCGTTTGATAACGGAACAGTGACTGATACAGAGGCTGAAGTTGCTAAATTTAACGGCGCACTTAACACATCAAAAGTTGAATTGACTAAAATCAGAAACAATGCCGAACAACAATTAGGCGCAGATAAAGCGGCTATCTTCGATGCACATTTATTAGTGCTTGAAGATCCAGAACTTATCCAACCTATTGAAGAAAAAATTAAAAATGAAAACGTTAATGCTGCTCAAGCGTTAACAGATGTTTCAAATCAATTTATCACAATATTTGAATCAATGGACAACGAATACATGGCAGAACGTGCAGCGGATATTCGCGACGTTTCTAAACGTGTATTAGCACACATCTTAGGTGTGGATTTACCAAACCCAAGTATCATTGATGAAAGTGTCGTTATTATCGGGAATGACTTGACACCTTCAGATACTGCACAGTTGAACAAACAATATGTGCAAGGATTTGTGACAAACATTGGAGGCAGAACATCTCACTCTGCAATTATGAGCCGTTCTTTAGAAATCCCAGCAGTCGTTGGTACTAAAACGATTACTGAGGAAGTTGAAGCGGGCGACATCATTATTGTTGATGGTATGACAGGTGATGTTATTGTTAACCCAAGTGACGAAGTTGTAGCACAATATCAAGAAAAACGTGATAACTTCTTCAAAGATAAACAAGAATTACAAAAATTACGTGATGCTGAATCTGTAACAGAAGATGGTCATCATGTAGAATTAGCTGCAAACATCGGTACACCAAACGATTTACCTGGTGTAGTTGAAAATGGTGCAGAAGGTATCGGATTATACCGTACTGAGTTCCTATATATGGGTAGAGATCAAATGCCGACTGAAGACGAACAATTTGAGGCATACAAAGCAGTTCTTGAAGCAATGAAAGGCAAACGTGTGGTTGTTCGTACATTAGATATCGGTGGAGACAAAGAATTACCTTATTTAGACTTACCTGAAGAAATGAACCCATTCTTAGGTTATCGTGCAATCCGCTTGTGCTTAGCACAACCAGAAATTTTCCGTCCGCAATTACGCGCGTTATTACGTGCTTCAGTATACGGAAAATTAAACATTATGTTCCCAATGGTTGCGACAATTCAAGAATTCCGTGATGCGAAAGCATTATTAGAAGAAGAACGTCAAAACCTTAAAAATGAAGGTGTTGAAGTTTCAGATGATATCGAAGTCGGTATCATGGTTGAAATTCCATCGACAGCAGCACTTGCTGATGTCTTTGCGAAAGAAGTAGACTTCTTCAGTATCGGAACAAATGACTTAATCCAATATACAATGGCAGCTGACCGTATGTCAGAACGTGTGTCTTATTTATACCAACCATATAACCCAGCTATTTTACGCTTGGTACAACGTGTTATCGAAGCGTCTCATGCTGAAGGTAAATGGACAGGTATGTGCGGCGAAATGGCCGGAGACCAAACTGCAATTCCATTATTGTTAGGTCTTGGATTAGATGAGTTCTCTATGAGTGCAACTTCAATCCTTAAAGCACGTCGTTTAATCAGAAACTTAAGCGAAGAGCAAATGAAAGACTTAGCAGCGAAAGCAGTGAACTGTGCAACATCAGAAGAAGTTGTTGCTTTAGTAGAAGACTATACGAAACATGCATAATCATTGATAAAATATTAATAAAAACCGTGATGAAATGAATGTCCAATTCATTTTCATCGCGGTTTTATTAGTGTACAAACATTTACTTATTATTCGAGTAATGTAATCAACTTACAAAGAATTTAATTGCGAGGTATATACTGTGTGTTTTACAAATTTGTGACAAAGATTTAAATTCTGTATAAATATAATGAAAATCTTGATTAGAATAATTGTAAACTAGCATATGAGAGCGTAACATATAAGGTACTGTGTCTATGAACGCAGATTACAGCATAATTGTTTGAATCATTTACCTTAAAGGTAATTTAAAATAGAGTGCATTCATTTTTAAGTCAGTCTTTATCGATATCGAGTAATGTGTTGATTTTATCTATGTCCACTTGATACATAGGTGTGTCACCGATTAAGATAAATGGCGTTGAAAATGCATCGAAATCTATCATTTCATTGCGGTATTGTGAGTTTGAAATATTTTTCTCAGTGTATGCAATGTGATGATGATCGAGATAATTTTTCACAAACTGACAAGGTGGACAGTCGTTTTGTGTATAAATGACTACATTCGGCATGTTTTATCTTCCTTTACATTTTATTGATGTGTTTACTGTATTAAAGGAACGATTAAAAATCAAGCCAATCGCCTATATTTGAATGTTCCAAGTTTTTTTGGATTTTGTGTAAACAATTTCCTCCACATTTCATCTGAGACGTTGCGGGCATTAGACAGTAACAAAAATATAGAGAAAAACAGGGTGATATTATGGAAGCAGTAGAACTGAGCAGATTTTTAACTGCCATGACCTTAGCTGTGCATATTATCTTCGCGACTATCGGTGTGGGGATGCCGCTTATGTTCGCAATTGCTGAATTTCTTGGTGTTAAAAGAAATGACGCAAAATATATTACATTAGCTAAGAGATGGGCCAAAGGTTATGCGGTAACTGTTGCGGTAGGGGTTGTAACAGGTACGATTATCGAGTTGCAGCTGTCATTGCTTTGGCCACAATTTATGAAGATTGCAGGACACGTGATTGCCTTGCCATTATTCATGGAAGTCTTCGCATTCTTCTTTGAAGCAATTTTCCTTAGTATTTATTTCTACACTTGGGAACGATTCAAAAACAAATGGACACATTTGATTATGAGTATTCCAGTGGTATTAGGCGGTACATTATCTGCCTTCTTCATCACATCAGTGAACTCATTTATGAATACGCCTGAAGGTTTCCAATTGAAAAACGGCAAAATGATTCATGTTGATCCAGTAGCAGCAATGTTCAACTCATCATTTGGTGTCAGAGCCTTCCACGTAATTACTACAGCAATTATGACAATGGCCTTTATTTTAGCGGCGATTGCAGCATTTAAATTATTGAAAAATAAATTTGAAAAAGACAGAGAATATCATAAGAAAGCATTGAAACTGACTATGATTGTCGGTTTAGTCTTTACACTAGGTTCTATGCTTGCTGGAGACTTATCAGCGAAGTTCTTACACAATGAACAACCTGAAAAATTAGCAGCATATGAATGGCATTATGATACTGAAAAACGTGCAGACTTAGTTCTGTTTGGTGTACTAGATGAGAAAAATCAAGAAGTGCATGGTGCGATTAAAATCCCAGCATTACTCAGCTTCTTATCTGACAACAATATCAATACAGAAGTTGAAGGATTAAATGAATTCCCTAAAAATGAACAGCCGCCGTTAATTGTCCATTACTTCTTTGACTTAATGGTGACAAGCGGTATCTTCTGTTTCGTTGTTTCAGGTATTTACGTCTTAACACGACTAGTTAAGAAATGGCGTAAGTTCTCAACACACAAAATATTGCTGTATGGCATATTATTAACAGGTCCTGCAGCTATGCTTGCGATTGAGTTCGGCTGGTTCTTAACAGAAATGGGCCGTCAACCTTGGATTTTAAGAGGTTACATGAGAGTGTCTGAAGCAGCTACACATGCAGGCGGTTTACCAGGTGTTACCATCGCATTTGGTGTCGTATACTTTATCATCTTATTCACTGCAGCATATGTATTAATCCGTATGTTCAAGAATAACCCGCCATATAAAGATGTGGAAAAATTAGAAGAGAGCCGAGGTGAAGCATCATGAGTATTACAGCATTTGGAATGATCGTTTTGTATCTGTTCTTATTCTTGTATATCGTTATTGCTTCAATTGACTTTGGTGCAGGTATCTTCATTTTACAATCGAAATTAAGAGGTACTGAAAGCACATTAGTACCGATTATCGGTCGTTATCTGAACCCGATTTGGGAAGTCACAAACGTATTCTTAGTATTCTTTACCGTAGGAATTGTCGGTTTCTTTCCAGATTTCGCGTACTATTATGGTTCGGTTCTGTTAGTGCCAGGATCTATCGCTTTAATCTTACTTACGATTCGCGGTAGTTTCTATGCATTCCAAAACTATGGACCAGATTCAAAATTCTCTTGGCTCGTCTTGCATAGTGTATCTGGATTATTCATTCCAGCTGCATTAAGTATGGGACTTGTTATCTCAGAAGGCGGCTATATTCATAAAACAAGCTCAGGTACAGGTGTCGATTTAAATTGGTTAGATTTATTCTTTAGTCCATTTGCGTGGGCAGTTGTATTCTTAGCTTTAGTTTCAGTAATGTATATTTCATCAGGATTCCTTGCGTATTATGCGCGTAAAGCAGAAAACATGAAGGCCTATAATATTATTCGTATGTGGTTTGTTTTCTGGGGTCCTCCGATGGCTTTAGTATCATTATTTACTTTCATCACATTACGCAGTCAAAACAAGCAACACTTTGATGTTGCGGTTAATCAATACTGGTGGTTATTCTTAATCAGTATATTATGCTTGTTAGCAGCTTGGATTTTATCTATAATGAAAAAATCACCGGGAACAGCATTTATGTTAGTTGTGATTCAAATGGCTACAGCCGTGACAGGTTATGGTTTAAGTAAATGGCCATACATCTTGTATCCATATATCAATGGAGACATTCACAAAACAGATGACCCGATGGCATGGGCCTTAACCATTGCGGCAGTCGTTGGATTATTGATGCTTGTTCCATCACTGATTTTCTTAATGAGATTATTCATCTTCAACAAAGATTATGTTGAAGGTAAGAATGATGAAGGTTATTATTAATATTAAGTCTAAGGTGAGGCGAGGCACAATCATAGGTTGTCTATGATTGAACAGAGCCTTGTCTCATCTTTATTTTTGCGGAGGTTGTAAAAGAAATGGAAAAAGAATTCGTTGTGATAGGGTTAGGTCGTTTCGGCGGCAGTATAGTCCGAGAATTAAATGCGTTAGGCATGGACGTGATGGCTATCGACTTAAGCGAAGCCCGCGTAAATGAATATAGTGAGATCGCGACACATGCGGTAGTCGCAGATACAACAGATGAAGCGGTAATGAAAAGTTTAGGGATTCGTAACTTTGATCAAGTCATTGTGGCGATTGGTGAAAATATTCAAACGAGTACTTTGACAACTCTGATTCTTAAGGAATTAGGGGTTAAGAAGGTTATTGCGAAAGCCCAAAATGATTACCATGCGAAGATTTTAAATAAAATCGGTGCTGACTTAGTTGTCCATCCTGAACGAGATATGGGACGTCGAATTGCGCATAATATTGCGAGTGCCAGTGTCTTGGATTACTTGGAACTTGCGGATGAATATTCAATTGTTGAAGCCAAAGCGAATGAACGTATTGCGGGTCAAACGATTGTAGATTTAGATATCCGTGCAAACTTCGGTATCAATATTATCGCGATTAAACGTGATAAAGATGTTATTATTTCTCCAGATCCAAATATGAATATTGAACTTGGCGATATCTTAATTATGATTGGACACGACAACGACTTAAATCGCTTCGAGAAAAAACTTGTCCACTAACACAACCTTATACAAACAAAAAGCACATTCCGCGTGGAATGTGCTTTTCCTATATTTATCTTTAATTTATAGAAGCTTAGTCTTGTTTAGACTTTTCTTCGTGTTGTTTTGGTTTAGCATTGCCTTCTTTTTTATGGTGCGGTTTATGATTTCTTGGTTTACGGTTTTTCTGACCATTATTTGAAGGACGTTTGTTTGTCGCATGCTTATGATTTTCTTTACTATTGTGTTGTTTTGGTTCTTGATTTTGTTTTGGGTTTTGTTTTTTATTTGTGCGTTTAGGTCTAGATGATTTTGGTTTTTTCGTCGGTGTGATTTGTTCACCGTTCTCATTGATCTTCATAATCACTGGTAAAATCATTGGTTTACGTGCTGTTTTTTCAAACAGGTAAGGTTGTAATGTCTCAATGATTGATGATTTGATTTGATGCCACTGAATGTCTTTGTTTTGGTTCAACTTAGAAATGACTTCAGTTTTGATCTTACGTTGTGCATCGTAAATCAAGTGACCAGATTCGCGCATATAAACGAAACCACGTGAGATGATATCTGGACCTGAAAGTAATGTGTTTGTGTTGAAGTCGATACTTACAACGACAATTACTAAACCTTCTTCAGATAGTAATTTACGGTCGCGGATGACTACATTACCGATATCACCGATACCGCTTCCATCTACCAATACATCGCCAGAAGGAATACGTCCAGCTTTACGTGCTGAATCTCTTGTTAGGGCTAAGACATCACCATTATCGAAAATAAAGATGTTGTCTTCATCTACACCGCACTCAACGCCAGTTTGCGCATGTGCTTTCAACATACGGTATTCACCATGAATCGGCATGAAATACTTCGGACGGATTAAGCGTAACATTAATTGTTGATCGCCTTGAGAACCGTGACCTGAAGTATGGATGTTTGAAATCTTGCTGTGAATAACATCAGCGCCTGCACGATATAAAGCATTAATTGTGCGGTTGATACTTTTCGTATTACCTGGGATAGGTGATGAACTGAAGACAACTGTATCTTCAGGAATAATTTTAATTTGTTTGTGTGTACCGTTTGCGATACGTGATAACGCAGCCATCGGTTCACCTTGAGAACCTGTACATAAAATCAAGAGTTCGTGTTTAGGAACAGAGTTGATTTTGCTTGGTTCGATAAATGTTTCAGGTGGCGCTTTGATATAACCGAGCTCCATACCGATTTTAATGTTGTTTTCCATTGAACGGCCGAATACTAAAATTTTACGGTTATATTTAATCGCAGCTTCTACAGCTTGTTGAACACGGTAAATATTAGATGCGAATGTCGCAAAGATAATTCTTCCTGTACATTTACGGAAAATTTTATCGACGTTTTGGCCGACTTCACGTTCACTTAAAGTAAAGTTTGGAACGAGTGAGTTCGTTGAATCAGATAAAAGGGCTAAAACGCCTTCTTCACCGAGTTTCGCCATTTTCGCAATATTAGCTGGTGTACCGACAGGTGTGAAATCAAATTTGAAGTCACCCGTGTGTACAATATTACCTTCAGGTGTTCCAACGATAACACCATATGCTTCTGGAATACTGTGTGTTGTTAAATAGAATGAAACATTGAAGTGTTTTGACTTGATGACGCTGTCTTCTGTAATTTCATTCAATTCAGCTGTTCTTAATAAATGATGTTCTTCTAATTTGTTTCTGATTAACCCAAGTGCTAAAGGACCGCCATAAATCGGTACGTTAAGTTCTTTTAATAAGAAGGGCACACCGCCGATATGGTCTTCGTGTCCGTGGGTAATAAATAGGCCGATAATTTTATCTTTGTTTTGAACAAGATATGAGTAATCCGGGATGACATAATCGATACCTAATAGATTGTCGCCTGGGAATTTGATACCCGCATCGATTAGGACGATTTCATCCTTATACTCCACTGCATACGTATTTTTACCGATCTCGCCGAGACCGCCGATTGCGTATACACCGACCTCATTATTTTTGAGTTGTTTCATTATTGGATATGCTCCACTTGATAGTCTGGAGATTTTTGTTCATATTCTAAATGTGCGCCCTCTAATTTAGTAATGAACTCGATATTGTAATTACGGTCTTTCAGATATTTTCTTACTTCTTCTTCTGAATTTCCTTCTACGTAAATCGTTTGTGTGTTCTCACGCACGATTACTTCTGCTCTGTCGTCTTGATAAAATACTTTGTAAATTGCCATAATATATTGTTTCCTCCTAAAAATATGTTCAGTTGTTTTAATTTATTGTTCATACAAGCCTAGTTTATTCTTTATGGTTTGTTTCATCATTGTGTTCTTTCTTAAAATAAATACAACATACCAGCTTAACTGCCCAGTATGTTTGCTAGGTTTGTTATAAATGACGTTCTAGTTAGTCATGCATGAAGATTTCTCCATACATATACAGTTATTATTTATTTTACATGATGTAATTCAATAAATAAAGCGGTTTTACTTAGCGACAAGGAAAGCTAGGGGAATGTTTATCAAAAAGAGAAAGTCAAAATAAGTGTGGTAA
Source organism: Staphylococcus sp. HMSC056G08 (assembly GCF_001812305.1). Taxonomy (NCBI): domain Bacteria; kingdom Bacillati; phylum Bacillota; class Bacilli; order Caryophanales; family Staphylococcaceae; genus Staphylococcus; species Staphylococcus sp. HMSC056G08. Next base: position 197,373 of record NZ_KV808525.1, on the reverse strand, counting down.
AATATATAAAAGAGAAAACGAAGCGGGTCCAATGATTTAGAGACTAAAAGCAGGTGAGGAAAATGAGTAAGGCTAAAAGAATTATTGAAGATGTAAAAAGAGAAAAGGAAAGACGAGATAAATTGTTTCAAGGTATTTTGTTTGAAAAGCGTGGGAAAGAAATCGTGATGTTCTTTGAATACGAAGAAGTTGTAGATAATGTCTCAGATAATCATCATTTTATACGACATAACCATGATCCAGAGTGGGTGGATAAAAGTATGCTGCCTGAACTTAAAGAAGGTTTAGAACGTTTAAATGTTACGTATCATTGTCGTAAAGATATCTTCATATAATAAGGAAATAGCAGTGTATATAAAAAAAGAGGCCGCTTTATGCGACCTCTCAATTTATGTTTATTCATCAAACAGACGGATAGCATCTTCGTGAGGTTGAAGTGGATTTTCTTTATCAATGTGGTCATAGAACATAATACCGTCTAAATGATCGATTTCATGTTGTACAACAATAGCAATATAGCCTTTAAGTCGTAAGTTGATATCATTGCCATCAATGTCTTTTGCTTTAACTGTAATACGATGATGGCGATGCACAAGTCCTGGAATATCTTCATCTACACTTAAGCAGCCTTCACCTGTAGGCAAGTATGCTTCTTGTACACTGTAGCTGACGATTTTCGGATTGATTAACATTAACTCGTATGATTTGCCGTTACCATCATCTGGTAAGTGCACAGCAAGCATACGCTTTGAAATGTTAAGTTGTGGTGCAGCAATACCTACACCTGAACGTAAATTGTATTTACGTGCAATTTCATCATCTTGACTATTGACTAAGAATTCATGCATTTCTTTGATTTTATTACGATCTTCATCTGATAAAGGAAATTTAACTTCTTCAGCTTTTTCACGAAGTGTCGGATGTCCGTCTCTGATTATATCTTTCATAGTAATCATGTCATACACCGTCCTTATTATAAAATATAACAAAAAACTTCTGGATAGAACAGAAAAGTATTTGCGAAATCGCTTAAAATTAATTAACATCATTATTGAAACCCCCAAGGAGGTAATTTGAAGCATGAAAATTAAAAGCACATTTGGTTTAGTGATTGCATCCTCTCTATTATTAGGTGCTTGTTCAACAGACAGCCATCAGATTAAAGAGTACAACAAGACACTGAAAGAAGCCGTACAAAAAGAAGACGAAGCCGTAAAAGTCGGTGAAAAACTAAATAAACTTACAAACGAGAAAAATGATTTAGCTAAGAAAATCAACGGTAAAGATACACAGAAGGTTGTAAAAACTTCTAAAGATATTGTAAGTAATGTAAATGAACGTAAAGATGAATTTAAAAAAGAAGAAAAAGCTTTTGATGCATCTGAGAAAAAGTTTGAAGAGGCTAAAAAGCGGACAAAGGATATTAGAAACGATAAAAGAAGATCCGGCATAGAAAAAACAAACAAAGCATTTGAGAAAAACTATAAAGCGCATGATGAATATGCGAAAGCTTACAACAATAGTTTAGACAAAGAAAAAGATTTATTTGAATACATTGTAAAAACTAACGGTCAAGCAGAACAATCACAGATTGATGAAAAAACAAAAGCAATTGACGACTCTTATAAAGAGGTAAATGACAAAATTAAAAAATATAGCAAAACTCGTGACGAGCGCGGAAAACAAATGGAAGCGGCTCAACAAATCAAATAAACAACACTGATACAGTTTTAGTATAATGACTGGTACAGGTCTTATAACTGTACTTAACACAAGTGACACAGAAGTTTTACAATTCATTTAACAGTTATACAAAACTATGCTATACTAATTTATGGATGAAATGAATTTTCTATTATACGGGAAAGGTATGGTGAATTGAATGGCTCCGAAGTTACAAGCCCAATTCGACGCTGAGCAAGTATTGAAAGATACTGAAGCACAATTTAAGATGGTCCAAGTATTGGACGAAAATGGTAAAGTAGTGAATGAAGACTTAGTACCTGATTTAACTGATGAGCAATTAGTTGAATTAATGGAAAGAATGGTATGGACTCGTGTCCTAGACCAACGTTCTGTTTCTTTAAACAGACAAGGACGTTTAGGCTTCTACGCACCAACAGCTGGTCAAGAAGCTTCACAACTAGCTTCACAATATGCATTAGAGAAAGAAGACTGGATTCTTCCAGGTTACCGTGATGTTCCACAAATCATTTGGCACGGTTTACCACTTACAGAAGCATTCTTATTCTCAAGAGGACACTTTAAAGGAAACCAATTCCCTGAAGGTGTAAACGCATTCAGTCCTCAAATCATCATCGGTGCACAATATATTCAAACTGCCGGTGTTGCATTAGGTCTTAAAAAACGCGGTAAAAAAGCAGTAGCTATCACTTATACAGGTGACGGCGGTTCATCACAAGGTGACTTCTACGAAGGTATCAACTTTGCTTCGGCTTATAAAGTGCCGGCAATCTTTGTAATTCAAAACAACAACTACGCGATTTCGACACCAAGAAGCAAGCAAACAGCTGCAATCACATTAGCTCAAAAAGCAATCGCAGTAGGTATCCCTGGTATTCAAGTTGACGGTATGGACCCATTAGCTGTATATCAAGCAACTAAAGAAGCACGTGATCGTGCAGTTAACGGTGAAGGCCCAACATTAATTGAAACTATGACTTACCGTTATGGTCCACATACAATGGCTGGGGATGACCCAACACGTTACAGAACTTCAGATGAAGATTCTGATTGGGAGAAAAAAGACCCATTAGTTCGTTTCAGAGCATTCTTAGAAGCTAAAGGCTTATGGAATGAAGAAAAAGAAAACGAAGTAATCGAACGTGCAAAAGACGAAATCAAAACTGCAATTAAAGCAGCTGATAAAGTTGAAAAACAAACTGTTACTGACTTGATGGAAATCATGTACGAAGATATGCCTCAAAACTTAAAAGAACAGTATGAAATTTACAAAGAGAAGGAGTCGAAGTAAGCCATGGCACAAATGACAATGGTACAAGCGATTAACAACGCACTTAAAACTGAACTTCAAAACGATGAAAATGTTTTGCTTTTTGGTGAAGACGTTGGTGTTAACGGTGGCGTATTCCGTGTAACGGAAGGTCTGCAAAAAGAATTCGGTGAAGATCGTGTATTCGATACTCCGCTTGCTGAATCAGGTATCGGCGGTTTAGCACTTGGATTAACGGTAGAAGGTTACCGTCCAGTAATGGAAATCCAATTCTTAGGTTTCGTATTCGAAGTATTTGACTCTGTTGCAGGTCAAATTGCACGTACAAGATTCCGTTCAGGTAACACAAAAACTGCACCTGTTACAATCCGTGCGCCATTCGGTGGTGGTGTACACACACCAGAATTACACGCAGATAACTTAGAAGGTATCTTGGCACAATCACCAGGATTAACAGTAGTTATCCCATCTAACCCATATGATGCAAAAGGTTTATTGATTTCTGCAATCAGAAGCAATGACCCAGTTGTATATTTAGAACACATGAAATTATACCGTTCATTCCGTGAAGAAGTTCCTGAAGAGGAATACACAATTGAACTTGGTAAAGCGAACATTAAAAAAGAAGGCGATGACATCACAATTATCGCTTACGGTGCAATGGTTCAAGAATCATTAAAAGCAGCGGAAGAACTTGAAAAAGATGGTGTATCAGCGGAAGTTATCGACTTACGTACAGTACAACCAATCGATTTCGATACATTAGTAGCTTCAGTTGAAAAAACTGGCCGTGCAGTAGTAGTTCAAGAAGCACAACGTCAAGCTGGCGTAGGTGCACAAGTAGCAGCTGAACTATCTGAGCGCACAATCCTTTCATTAGAAGCTCCGATTGCACGTGTTGCAGCAGCAGATACTGTTTATCCGTTTACTGAAGCGGAAAATGTTTGGTTACCAAACAAAAACGATATCGTCGAATCTGCAAAAGCTACTTTAAACTTCTAATTGTTTAATAGAGCGTGAGTCGGCATATTTAAATGAACTTATGGGTATAGTTGAAGCAACACTTCAGCTTTCCATAAGTCAGACAACCAAATTTGCTCTTGCGATCTCATGTACTTTGCAAGGGCAAATGGTTTGTTATGAAGTAGTAAAAATAAATTGAAGATAGATTTCATTGAAACGAAATCAAGTTTTATGTCAAACTATAAACTAGAACATCAAATTGATTATATTATCAGTAGTTTAATCAAGGCTTATGTACAGACTTGAAGACACTTTTGTTTTAATCAATTGTTTTGTGCTGGTTTATGTGACTTAAATTGACTTTTAGGAGGACAAGAACGTGGCATTTGAATTTAAATTACCCGATATTGGTGAAGGTATCCACGAAGGTGAAATTGTTAAGTGGTTTGTAAAAGCTGGAGACGAAATCCAAGAAGACGATATTCTATGTGAAGTACAAAACGACAAATCTGTTGTAGAAATCCCTTCTCCAGTTAACGGTACAATCGAAGAAGTTGTTGTAGAAGAAGGAACTGTAGCAGTCGTTGGCGACACAATTATCAAAATTGATTCTCCAGACGCTGAAGAAATGTCATTCAAAGGCGGACACAGTAACGATTCTGCTCAAGAAGAAGATGCAGGCCAAGAAGAAACTAAAGATCAAGCACAATCAGTTTCAGAACAAGATACTTCAAACGTAGCACCAGCTGCTGACGAAGAAGTAGATGAAAACAGAAGAGTTAAAGCAATGCCTTCTGTACGTAAATTTGCACGTGAAAACAATGTAAATATCAAAGCAGTTCAAGGTTCTGGTAAAAACGGCCGTATCACTAAAGCTGACGTTGAAGCTTACTTAAGCGGAGATGCACCAAGTGCAGAAACTAGCGAAGCTCCAGCAACTGAAGCAGCAGCATCACAAGAAACAGCTGCAGCACCAGTATCAGCTGAAGGCGAATACCCAGAAACTCGTGAAAAAATCCCTGCAATGCGTAAAGCGATTGCGAAAGCAATGGTTAACTCTAAACACACTGCGCCTCACGTAACATTAATGGACGAAGTGGAAGTTCAAGCATTATGGGATCACCGTAAGAAATTCAAAGAAATTGCTGCGGAACAAGGTACTAAATTAACATTCTTACCATATGTTGTTAAAGCATTAGTATCAGCACTTAAGAAATACCCAGCATTAAACACTGAATTTGATGATGCAAACGGTGAAGTAGTACACAAACACTACTGGAACATCGGTATCGCTGCAGATACAGACCGCGGTTTATTAGTACCGGTTGTTAAACATGCTGATCGTAAATCAATGTTCGAAATCTCAGATGAAATTAACGAACTTGCTGTTAAAGCACGTGACGGTAAATTGACTTCTGACGAAATGAAAGGTGCATCATGCACAATCAGTAACATCGGTTCAGCAGGCGGCCAATGGTTCACACCAGTAATCAATCACCCAGAAGTTGCTATCTTGGGTATTGGTCGTATTGCACAAAAACCTATTGTTAAGGATGGGGAAATTGTTGCAGCACCTGTATTAGCATTATCATTAAGCTTTGACCACAGACAAATTGACGGAGCTACTGGTCAAAACGCAATGAACCACATCAAACGTTTATTAAATAATCCAGAATTATTATTAATGGAGGGGTAAAACATGGTAGTTGGTGATTTTCCAATTGAAACAGATACTATTGTAATCGGAGCAGGTCCTGGCGGTTATGTTGCCGCAATCCGCGCAGCACAATTAGGTCAAAAAGTGACAATCGTTGAGAAAGGCGAATTAGGCGGTGTATGTCTTAACGTAGGATGTATCCCATCTAAAGCGTTATTACACGTATCACACGTATTCCAAGAGTCTAAAAACTCTGAAGATCTAGGTATCATAGCTAAAGACGTTGAACTTAAATTCGAAAAAGTTCAAGAGTTCAAAAAGTCTGTAGTTAACAAATTAACAGGCGGCGTTGAAGGTCTATTAAAAGGAAACAAAATTGAAATTGTCAAAGGTGAAGCTTACTTCCACGACAAAAACAGCTTACGTGTAATGGACGAAAAAAGCGCTCAAACTTACAACTTCAAACATGCGATTATCGCAACAGGTTCTAGACCGATTGAAATTCCTAATTTCAAATTCGGCGAACGCGTAATCGATTCAACTGGTGCGTTAAACTTACAAGAAGCACCTAAGAAATTAGTTGTTGTAGGTGGCGGTTACATCGGTTCTGAATTAGGTACAGCATTTGCGAACTTCGGTACAGAAGTTACTATCTTAGAAGGCGCTAAAGATATCTTAGGCGGTTTCGAAAAACAATTAACACAACCTGTTAAGAAAAAAATGAAAGAAAAAGGTATGGAAATTGTTACTGAAGCAATGGCTAAATCTGCTGAAGAAACAGAAAACGGCGTTAAAGTAACTTACGAAGCTAAAGGCGAAGAAAAAACAATCGACGCTGATTACGTATTAGTTACAGTAGGTCGTCGTCCAAACACTGATGAAATGGGTCTTGAAGAATTAGGTCTTAAATTCGCAGACCGCGGTTTATTAGAAGTTGACGAACAAAGCCGTACTTCACTTGATAACATCTATGCTATCGGTGATATCGTTCCTGGTTTACCACTTGCTCATAAAGCAAGCTATGAAGGTAAAGTAGCAGCTGAAGCAATCTCTGGTGAAAAATCAGCAGTAGATTACATCGGTATGCCTGCAGTATGCTTCACTGAACCAGAAATCGCAACAGTAGGTCTTTCTGAAGCGCAAGCGAAAGAAGAAGGTTTAGAATATAAAGCTTCTAAATTCCCTTACGCAGCAAACGGCCGTGCGTTATCATTAAACGATACTACTGGTTTCGTTAAATTGATCACACTTAAAGAAGATGACACATTAGTAGGTGCACAAATTGTTGGTGCAGGTGCTTCTGACATCATCTCTGAATTAGGTCTAGCAATTGAAGCTGGTATGAATGCTGAAGATATCGCATTAACAGTACATGCTCACCCAACATTAGGTGAAATGAGCATGGAAGCAGCTGAAAAAGCACTTGGATTACCAATCCACACTATGTAATAACACCCAACATTAGAATAAGCATATAAACTGAAACCGTCGGGCTTTTAAGCTCGGCGGTTTTTTTATCATACATGTTATAATATGGCTGAAATCAAATAGATAGGAGGAATATATATATGGAATATCAATATCCTATTGATGTCGATTGGTCTCAAGAAGAAATGATAGATGTGATTCATTTCTTTAATCGTGTTGAAGATTATTATGAACGTCAAGTCGACAGAGATGACTTTATGAATGCTTATCGCAACTTTAAAAAGGTCGTTCCAGGTAAAGCAGATGAGAAGAATATCTTAGATGATTTTGAAAAAGGCAGCGGCTATAATAGCTATCGTGCGATCAAACGTATCAAAAACGAAACTGAAACTAAAAAATTTAGTGCAAATGATTAAAATTATATTGTAAATCAGGTGCAGTTCTGTTATTTTTAGTAAGCGTTAAACTTAAAGTTTACTAATACTAAACAGAACTGTGCTTTTTTTATGTCATTTTTTAAGCAAGAGAGTGAGGTCATTCATGAATATTGGATTGAAATTACGTAATTTACGTAAAATCAAACAGCTGACACAAGAAGAATTAGCAGAGCGGACAGATTTATCTAAAGGCTATATTTCACAAATAGAAAGCGGACAATCCTCACCAAGTATGGAAACCTTTCTACAATTATTAGAAGTGCTCGGAACATCACCAGAGACTTTTTTTAAAGAAAAAGAAGCTGAGAAGGTGTTGTATCCAAAGGATGAACAAACGGTCTATGACGAATATGATGAAGGTTATATTTTAACATGGCCGATTGCACGTTCGAATGAATTTGAGATGGAACCGTTATTTATTCAATTACATCCGCATACTGCATATAAAAGTTTTAAACCTTCTGATTCAGATACATTCATATATTGTTTAGAAGGAGAACTGACTTTAACACTTGGAGAACATGTCTATCATGCCAAAGCAGGAGATGCGCTTTATTTTAAAGCACATGATAAACATCAGTTGTCTAATCAAACTGATACAGAAACGAAAGCCATGATGGTGGTTACTGCATCGTACTTATAGGAGGAAAGAACATATGTCGCTATTATCGTTATTAGGAGTGAGTAAACAATACGATGGCAAAACCATCTTAGACGATATCTCTATTGATTTCGAAGAAGGGAAATTTTATACCTTACTAGGTCCTTCGGGATGTGGTAAAACAACCATTTTAAAAATTATTGCAGGTTTTGAACAAGCAGATTCAGGAGACGTATTATACGGAAACCGTAATATCAATGGGATTCCAGCTAATAAACGTCAAGTAAACACAGTCTTTCAAGATTATGCGTTATTCCCACATTTAAATGTGTATGAAAACATTGCTTTTGGTTTGAAATTGAAAAAACTATCAAACAAAGCGATTAAATCGAAAGTGGCTGAAGCGTTGAAGCTCGTAAAATTAGAAGGTTATGAACAACGTACGATTGATGAAATGAGTGGCGGACAAAAACAACGTGTGGCCATTGCGCGTGCCATTGTGAATGAACCTAAGATCTTATTGTTAGATGAATCTCTATCTGCCTTAGATTTAAAGTTGCGTACAGAAATGCAGTATGAGTTACGTGCACTTCAAAAACGTTTAGGCATCACATTTATCTTTGTCACACATGATCAAGAAGAAGCACTAGCCTTAAGTGATTATATTGCGGTTATCAAAGCAGGTAAAATCCAACAATTTGATACACCGATTAATATTTATGATGAACCGGTCAATCGCTTTGTGGCTGACTTTATCGGTGAATCTAATATTATCGAAGGCACGATGGTGCGAGATCGTTTAGTAAATATTTATGATAAAGAAATTGAATGTGTGGATATGGGAATCCCTGAAGGGACTAATATCGAAGTAGTCATTCGTCCTGAAGATATTTTAATTACAAATCAAACTCAAGGTTTATTTAAAGCAGTTGTGAAGTCTACCTTGTTTAGAGGTGTGCATTATGAAGTCACATGTCAGGACCAAGAAGGTTATGAATGGATGATTCAAACGACAAAGAAAGCGAAGGTTGGAGATACAGTCGGTTTGTATTTTGAACCAGATGCGATTCATATCATGGTGCCAGGTGAAACAGAAGCGGAATTTGATAAACGTATTGAAAGTTATGAGGACTAAACGATGACAAAATTAAATAAATACTTAATGGTTCCTTATATGATTTGGATGGTAGGTTTTATTATCATTCCAGTAATTTTATTAGTATATTTCTCATTTTTAGATAATCAAGGCCATTTCAGTTTGACGAACTATCAACAGATTTTAAGTATGCGTTATGTCAAAATGATGGGGATTTCTATTCTATATGCGGCCATCATTACGCTCGTCACATTGATTATCGGTTATCCAGCAGCCTATTTTATTCGTCAATCTGTACATCAAAACATGTGGATTTTAATATTAATTATTCCGACGTGGATTAATTTACTTCTCAAGACGTATGCATTTATCGGGATTTTGAGTCATGATGGTATTATCAATCAAATATTAAATGTGATGCATCTTCCTCATATGGAACTATTATTTACTGCTTCTGCGTTTATTATCGTTGCGAGTTATATTTATATCCCATTTATGATTTTACCGATTTTCAATAGCATGAAGACGATTCCTGAGAATTTAATTCAAGCGTCTACAGACCTTGGTGCCAATCGTTGGGCGACGTTTTTAAAAGTCATTTTACCTTTGACGAAAGAAGGCGTACTCTCTGGAATTCAAGTCACGTTTATTCCAGCTTTGTCACTGTTCATGATTACGCGTTTAATCGCGGGTAACAAAGTGATTAATATCGGGACATCTATTGAAGAACAATTCTTAGTGATTCAAAACTACGGCATGGGTTCAACCATTGCGATTGTTTTAATCTTATTTATGGCGTTCGTGTTAGTCATCACGAAATCAGGCAACGAAGGAGGACGCAGATCATGACATGGTATGGCAAAGTCTATCTTTGGTTATTAGTCATCGGCTTATATGTACCGATTATCTTCTTAATGGTATATTCCTTTAATTCAGGCGGCAATATGATTCATTTTGAAGGCTTCACGTTAGAACATTATCAAAGTTTATTTCAAGATGATCGTTTAATGGCTATCTTATTCAATACGATTGCGGTGGCATTATTAGCAGCGGCTGTGTCTACTGTAATTGGTACGTTTGGTGCTATTGCGCTGTATCATTTACGTCAGAAACGTTTGAAATTGACATTTATGACGTTAAATAATGTGTTATTGGTCTCTTCTGATGTAGTAATCGGAGCGTCATTCTTAATTATGTTTACTGCTATCGGTCATTTTACAGGAATGGGGCTCGGCTTTTGGACGGTATTAATTTCGCATATTGCGTTTTGTATTCCGATTGTAGTCATTATTGTGTTGCCGCAACTTTATGATATGAATCAAAATATGTTTGTGGCTGCGAGAGATTTAGGCGCAACAGAATGGCAGATTTTAAATCGTGTCATGATTCCGAATTTGATGCCTGCGATTATGGCTGGTTTCTTTATGGCATTGACTTACTCATTAGACGACTTTACTGTCAGCTTCTTTGTGACAGGTAACGGTTTTAGTGTGTTATCAGTAGAAATTTATGCGATGGCACGTAAAGGTATCAGTATGGAAATCAATGCGATTTCAACGTTAATCTTTGGCGTTATCATCATTGGTATTATCGGATACTATATGATTCAGCGTTATACAAAACGCCGCTTGTCCTTGAAACGAGGTGTACTGCGATGAAGCGATTTTTACAATTGATTATCGGTGCACTGGTGATAGGAGTCATTTGTTTAGGAATCAGTAAATGGTATGGCAGTGAAGCACATCAAGCATCAGGCAAGAAACTTTATGTGTATAACTGGGGAGAATATATCGACCCAGAGTTAATCGATAAGTTTGAGAAAGAAACTGGCATTCAAGTGATTTATGAAACGTTTGATTCAAACGAAGCGATGGAAGCAAAAATTCGTAATGGCGGTACGCATTATGATGTCGCATTTCCAAGTGAATATACGGTTCAAAAGATGAAAAAGGATGATTTATTAGTTCCTCTAGATCATAGCAAGCTGCCAAACATGAAATATTTAGATAAAAATTACATGAATATGGATTATGATAAACATAATCGTTATTCTATACCTTACTTCTTCGGTACAGTGGGTATACTTTATAATAAAGACGCCTATCCACATGATGATTTTTCAAGTTGGAGAAGTTTATATAATCCGAAGTTTAAAAATGATATCATATTAGTGGATGGTGCGAGGGAAGTGATGGGCTTAAGTTTGAATAAACTCGGCTACAGCTTAAATGAAACGAATCCGAAACGTTTAGATGAAGCGGAAGCGGATTTAGCGCATTTAGCCCCTCAAGTCAAAGGGATTGTCGGTGATGAAGTAACGATGATGTTAGAACAACACGAAGCGAATATCGCAGTCGTATGGAGCGGTACTGCAGCACCGATTGTACAAGAGAATCCTGAATTTGACTATGTCGTCCCAAAAGAAGGCTCTAACTTGTGGTTCGATACGATGGTAATCCCAAAAACAGCACAAAACCAAGCAGGTGCGTATCAGTTTATTAATTTCTTGTTAGACCCAAAAAATAGTAAGCAAAATACTGAATGGGTCGGTTATGCGACGCCGAATGAAGCGGCTAAAAAGCGTTTACCAAAAGAAATTAAAAATGATCAAAGGTTTTATCCTTCAAAAGAAACACAAAGTAGGCTTGAAGTCTATAAAGATTTGGGTAAAGATATTTTAAATGATTATAATGAGCATTTTTTGAATTTCAAAATGTCATTACAATAATATTTTGATTAGTAAGTAGAGTAGGGAGTGTTAATGATGTCTGAAGAACCACAATATACACAAATAAAACGTCCAGTCAGCAGAGTGGCAGAAAAAGTCTTAGGTTGGCTGAACTGGATTGGATTATTGTTATTAACAGTAATTACTATGTTTATTGCGCTTGTGTCATTCAGCAACAATACATCAATTCAAAATCTTGAACAGTCAATCAACAATAATGATTTAGCACAACAAGTGCTCGCAAATAACAGTTTAAATACAACACAATTTGTGATTTGGCTTCAAAACGGTATTTGGGCTGTCATTGTTTATTTAATTGTCTGTTTATTAATTTCATTCTTAGCACTCATTTCTATGAATATCCGAGTGTTATCTGGAATTCTCTTCTTAGTTGCATCTATCATTACATTGCCTTTAGTGTTACTACTCGCAACAATCGTCATACCAGTACTATTCTTCATTGTCGCAATTATGATGTTTGCGCGTAAAGATAGAATAGAAACTGTACCACGTTATGGCGGTGGTTATGTACCATATGAGGGCGGTTATGATGATTATGATAGATATGACCGTGAACCTGTAAGACGTCCACATGGCTATCCAGAAGACGAGAGAACACCACGTTATGAACCTTCTTATGAAAAACGTGATGAGTATGATGACGAAGAAGATGATGTGAAACCATATGTACCGAAAAAAGACAGAGTACAAGAGACACATCAAACAGAAGATACAGAAGAACCTGTACAGTCTGAAGAACCAATCACAAGACGTGAAGATGAAAGTGAACCTGAATTCTTATCACGTCAGGCGAAATATAAACAAAAATCAGAAGAAGAAGTCAGAGAACAACAAGAACAAGATGCATATGAGCGTGAACAAGCGCGTATGCAAGAACCTTCTGATGAGCCTGAAGAAGTAAAATATCGTGATGTTGAACCGCGTAAAGGTGAAACAGCTGAAGAGAAAGCAGCACGTAAACGTGAGAAAAAAGAAAGAAAACGTCGTGCGAAAGAAGCACGTAAAAATCGTCCGAGTGCTGTGAATCAACGACGCATGAACTTTGAAGAACGTCGTTCATTCAACCAAGGTAAATCACCGACAACGCAAGAAACAAAAGAAGATGACGTACAGTCAACTGAAGATACACAAGCACAAGATTCAGATAAAAAATCATAATTTTGATAAACCGAAAGCAATGATTATCGTTGCTTTCGGTTTTTATCTTGGTAAAAAAACAAAAAATTTTCTATTGCATAGTTGAAATAAATGAAATTTAAATTGATTTATGCATAAATTGAGTGCTTTAAGGGTAGTTACGTTTATAAGACCCGTTAAGCGGCCTTAAAAAGCGGATGAAGTCAGCGAAGAATATAATGCGACGCTTCAATTTCGCTTAATCAGGAGGGTATTACAATGAATAGAAAAGTAGAAAGAATCATTGGATGGATCGGTGTAGGTCTGACAGTACTCTACATGTTGCTGTTCTTAATCGGTACATTCATGAAAGATGGCATGTTAGCTGACATTCTGTTAAAACAAGGGGATTCCAGTATGTCACCTGAATTCTTGCATCAAACAATGGTCTTCACAACGATTGGTTTGATTGTTGTCGCAATTATCGCAGCAGTGGGTCTTGTATTAAGTAAGAAAAACCGCATTGCTGCAGGTATTATCTTAATTGTCGCGGCACTAGTTGGTTTATACTTCTCAAACTTTATCGCATCTATTTTATTCTTTATTGTAGCGATTATGTTATTTGTTAGAAGAAGCCAAGCTAAACGTGAAGCCAACAAAGAGTACGACAGAAATCATGGCTATTTCGAAGACATTACACGTGATAATGAAAACACAAACAATCATGAAAAAATCAAACCTGAAGGCAAACAGGTAAGAGACAAAGCAGAGCATGACAAATTTGATTCAGAAGCTAATCACGAAGCACATTATGATGAAAATGCGAATGAAAGTGAATTGGCTAAACAACGTAGAAGAGACGATCATGAACGTCCACGCAGACATGATTTAGACGATTTCAAATAATAAAATTAAAAAGCAGCTGCAATCCGTAAAGGGGAAACTTACTGGATTGCAGCTGCTTTATTTTTATTGTATAGCTTTTGTTTACAGTTCTTGGAACGTTTGGATGATTAAATGGATGTTTAATCCGCTTAGGATAACAATTAATGACCATGAAATTATGTTAATCCATAATTTATTTTTAAATCTTCCCATCAAGTCTTTGTTGTTAGTCGCAAGTTGAAGCGGAATTAAAGTAAATGGCAACGCAATACTTAAGAATACTTGTGAAAAGACTAAGAGTTGTTCCATCATACTTTCATTACCATGGAAGATAATTAAACAAATGATAACTGGAATAATTGCGATAGAACGTGTGATTAATCGTGTTACCCAGTTTGGTAATTTCAAGTTGATGAAACCTTCCATAACGATTTGACCGGCTAGGGTACCTGTAATCGTTGAGTTTTGACCTGACGCAAGTAAAGCGACTGCGAATAAAGTACTCATTAAACCGCCAAGAGATGCGCCAAGCAACGGTTGTTGTTCTAAGGCTTGATATAAGTCATAGAAACCGCCAAGATTATCTGCATTGCCTGTACCGAAGAATAAACCAGCACCTAAAACAAGTAATAAACAGTTAATCACAAATGCGATAGTCAATTGAATGTTTGAATCAATTGTCGCATATTTAATGGCTTGTGCTTTAGAAGCTTCATCTTTACGATTATATGTTCTTGATTGAACGATAGATGAGTGTAAATAAAGATTATGCGGCATAATCGTTGCACCAACAATACCTAAGGCAATATATAAGGCACCTTGTTGTGTAACGATATGACTGCTAGGTATAAAACCATTTAATACACTGATAACGTCAGGTGAAGCAATATAAACTTCAAAGATGAAGATTGCGAGTACAGTAAAGATTAATGTACCGACGATGGCTTCAATTTTTCTGAAACCGAATTTCATAATAAATAATAGGATAAAGACATCAAGTACAGTGATAATCGCACCGACAAGCAATGGAATTCCGAATAATAGATCAAGCGCAATGGCACTGCCGATAACTTCTGCGATATCTGTCGCAATAATTGCGAGTTCAGCTATGATCCAGAATATAAATGCTAAAGGTTTATTTAAAAAACGTTTTGTGACTTGTGCTAAGTCATGACCTGATGCGATACCGAGTCTGACTGTCATACTTTGAAGCAACATGGCAGACAAACTTGAAATTAATATTACAAAAAGCAGAATATAACCGTATTTGGCTCCGCCTTGCATGGAGGTAATCCAGTTACCAGGATCCATATATCCTACTGCAACCAGTAAGCCCGGTCCTAAGAATGAAAGGAATTTCTGCTTGATACTGCTGTTTGAATTGAAACTGACAGTATTGTTGATTTCGTCTAAGCTGTCGTTATTATAATTGACCTGTCTTTTAGTCAAGAAGGTCACCCCCACTTCTCTATGTTCTAACAATGGTTTAATAATAAAGTAAAAATAAAATTAGGTCAACCTAATAAAACTGTTTTTTACGTTTAAAATTGTAAGCAACGAGATGTAGGTGAAAAAGAAAAGCTGATTTAAACAAAGTAGTATAAGGCAAACTTTGTCTAAATCAGCACGATAATTTTGAATGAATAGTTAAATGCTCGGTATTATGCTATTATGGATAAAACTTTAACAGTTGCTCAAACGTATCTTCTAAATAATCGAGGAATGCTTGATCTGACTTTAACTCAGGTGCATCAGGTGAGAGTGTACGTGCAACAAAGAATTCGCCTTTTTTAAGCTGTTTTGCACGTGACAATGCTTGTTCTAAGTCTTCAGTCGATAGGTCTTGGATCAATGGTTTATCCATTTTGACATGATCTACACAAATACGGTAGTCTGCAGGCAAGTTTTCAATATCTTTGAAGTGATTTTCAAAGACCTCAATGTAATGCGTTTTATTTTTAGCTTCATGCATAACGCCGAACATGACAAAGACTTGTGATTCGTATAAACCGATTTGGAAATGCGGCAGCATTTTATAACCGCGTTTATTCGTAGAGAAAGCGACCCAAGTATCTTTCGGCGGATTTACTGTACGACGTGCATGTTTTGCGATATGCATAAAGAATTCATCTGCTGTATGGGTAGATAAGAAGTCAGCGAAGTGTTCACCCAACTGATGTAGTTTTGGTCTGATGTGTTGTTCGATTTCAGCCATACGTGCTTCTAATCCAGGCACTTCAAAGACTTTAAAGTCTTTAGAAGAAAAAGTATAGTTAGACATGACAAAGCCTCCTGTTGTTATGATTGAAAACATTGTAGCATAATTTTGGCTTGATTTAGAGTAAATGAAATTCTGAAATGATTTAGTTATAATATGATAGAAGGGGTGTTCGTAAATGGCAGTATATGATTTTGCAAAAGGACTTGTAATTGAAGCGGGTAATAATATCCGTAAAATGATGCAGCAAGATATCAATATTGAAACAAAATCCAATCCAAATGATTTGGTGACAAATGTTGATAAAGCAACGGAAGATTTTATTTACAATAACATTATGGAGAATTATCCAGACCATCAATTTATTGGTGAAGAAGGACATGGCAGACCGATGTCTGAAGTTGAACAAAAAGGTATTGTCTGGGTTATAGATCCGATTGACGGCACATTGAACTTTGTGCATCAAAAAGAAAATTTTGCGATTTCTATCGGTATTTATAATGATGGAGAGCCTTATGCAGGATTTGTTTATGATGTCATGAATGATTTGCTCTATCATGCAAAAGCAGGAGAGGGTGCGTTTGTAAACGAACATCCAATGAAGCCGCTTGAGAATTCGGATTTAAATAAAAGTTTGATTGGAATTAATCCAAATTGGTTAACAAAGCCGGTGATTGGTGTTATATTCAGAAAGGTAGTAGATGAAGCGAGAAGTTGTCGCGCTTATGGTTCTGCAGCCTTAGAAATGATTCATGTTGCGCAAGGAAAATTAGGTGCATATTTAACACCGAGATTACAACCTTGGGATTATGCCGGTGCTTTAATTATTTTAAATGAAGTAGGCGGTAAAGGTACGGATTTATTAGGTAATCCACTTTCACTAAATCAGCCGCACTCTGTATTGGTCGGCAATCAATCCATACATGAGGAAATTTTAACGAAACACATGTTGCCGGAAAAAGAAACTTTTGAGACATTACACAAAAGATATCGATAAAAAATAAAAGGTCGGGACCATCGAAGCTGTTTAAACAAGCAATTGTTCAAAAAGCATCTAGGTACCCAACCTTTTTTCTTTTGACTGAAATATATGTGTATTCTTTCTCCTGCAGGGTACTGCAAGGAGTGGAACCCTTTATGTTAAAAATTCATGTAATGATTGGTCAGAACCAATCGTTTTCGCGATATTTTTTCTTAGTTGTAAAGCCGGCACCGAAAATCGCAATTAGGATAATGGCTGTAATCGCCATAAACCAATAATTTTGAGCACCTAAGCTAAAACTGAACAGTACTAAGAAAATGACTGCAAGAACAGAATAAAGCCAAAATATAGCTTTTGATTTTTTTTTCTGCATTCAAACCCCACCTTATTATTCTTTGCTCAATAATATGATATAATAAAAAAGTTGCAAATTGAAGTGGGAATTTACTCAAGAAAGGAAATTTAGTATGACAAATTTAAGAGAAGACGTACGTAACATTGCTATTATTGCTCACGTTGACCATGGTAAAACAACATTAGTTGACGAATTATTAAAACAATCTGGTATTTTCCGTGAGAATGAGCATGTTGATGAACGTGCAATGGATTCTAATGATATTGAAAGAGAACGTGGTATTACAATCTTAGCGAAAAATACTGCAGTTAATTATAAAGGCACTAGAATTAATATTTTAGACACACCAGGTCACGCTGACTTCGGCGGTGAAGTGGAACGTATCATGAAAATGGTAGACGGTGTTGTATTAGTTGTTGATGCCTACGAAGGTACAATGCCTCAAACACGTTTCGTGTTGAAAAAAGCGTTAGAACAAAATTTAAAACCTGTAGTGGTTGTAAATAAAATCGATAAACCTGCAGCACGCCCAGAAGCGGTTGTAGATGAAGTCTTAGACTTATTTATCGAATTAGATGCAAATGATGACCAATTAGAATTCCCAGTTGTATATGCATCAGCTGTAAACGGTACAGCAAGCTTAGAACCAGATAAACAAGATGAAAACATGCAATCATTGTATGAAACAATCTTAGACTATGTACCAGCACCAGTAGATAACCGCGATGAACCTTTACAATTCCAAATCGCGTTACTTGATTACAACGACTATGTAGGTCGTATCGGTATCGGTCGTGTATTCCGCGGTACAATCAAAGTCGGAGATCAAGTTTCATTATTAAAATTAGACGGCAGTGTTAAAAACTTCCGTGTCAGCAAATTATTCGGTTTCTTCGGTTTAAAACGTGAAGAAATTGAAGAAGCACATGCTGGGGATTTAATTGCGGTTTCAGGTATGGAAGATATCAACGTAGGTGAAACAGTAACACCACATGACCATCAAGAAGCATTACCTGTTTTACGTATTGATGAACCAACACTTGAAATGACTTTCCGTGTAAATAACTCACCATTTGCTGGTCGTGAAGGTACGTATGTGACTGCACGTCAAATTCAAGACCGTTTAGATCAACAACTTGAAACAGACGTATCATTAAAAGTAACACCAACTGACCAACCAGATGCTTGGGTTATCGCAGGTCGTGGTGAATTACACTTATCTATCTTAATTGAAAATATGCGTCGTGAAGGTTTTGAATTACAAGTATCTAAACCACAAGTAATCCTTAAAGAAATCGATGGCGTTTTATGTGAACCATTTGAACGCGTACAATGTGAAGTACCTCAAGAAAATGCAGGTTCAGTTATCGAGTCACTTGGACAACGTAAAGGTGAAATGTTAGACATGGTGACTACAGATAATGGTTTAACACGTTTAGTATTCATGGTGCCTGCACGTGGTATGATCGGTTACACAACTGAGTTCATGTCAATGACAAGTGGTTATGGTATCATCAACCACACATTCGAAGAATTCCGTCCACGTATTAAAGGTCGTATTGGCGGACGTCGTAATGGTGTATTAGTTTCTATGGACCAAGGTAAAGCAAGCCAATATGCAATTATTGGTTTAGAAGACCGTGGTACTAACTTCATGGAACCAGGTACTGAAGTATACGAAGGTATGATTGTTGGTGAAAATAACCGTGATAATGATTTAACAGTAAATATCACTAAAACTAAAAACCAAACCAACGTACGTTCAGCTACGAAAGACCAAACTGAAACAATGAAACGTCCACGTATCTTAACACTTGAAGAAGCGTTAGAGTTTATCGATGACGATGAATTGTTAGAGGTAACACCTGAAAGTATCCGTATGAGAAAGAAAATTTTAAATAAATCTCAACGTGAAAAAGAAGCAAAACGTATTAAACAATTAATGGCTGAAGACGAGTAATCGTTACAGCTTTAAGATAATGAAGAAGTCTGAATCATAAAGATTCGGGCTTCTTTTTTGTATTTAGGAAGAAAAAAAGACCATGAATCAATCGTCATGGTCTTCTGTAAATATATTGAATTTTTCTTGTGCTTTATAAAAGTTATTACGTTGTTTAGGAACATCTAAACGACTTCTGCAATCTTCACACATAAATGTGCGCATAGGATGATTGCGCAGCTGTTTGGCTTCCAATGTATTTTCATCCATGAGTACTTCTGTATCACAGATGATACACTGTACTTTTATCAAATTATACCACCTCGATATACGTCACATGTTTGAATTCATGTGAATACCCTTCTTCAGGTATGTACACGAAGCTGTCTACACCGTTGTCATCATATAAACGTTTCCCTTTATCTGCGAATTTAAAGAACAGGTAAGGTAATAAGCTTAACGGTACTTCGATTGAATCTTCATCGTTTGATAGACGAATTGCTGTGGCATCGTCATTTGGTTCAGCATTCTTGAAGAAAGGTGTCATGTTAATCACAAATGTGTCCTCAATCATGGCACGCTTTTTATACTTGATTTCAGAATTCAGGGTTGGAGGATTCGTTTGTCCTTCCAAAATTGCGCGATTCCATTCACGGTTATTTTGGAATTCGACAGGTTTTGTTCCTTCAAAGACGCCTGCTTCTAAATCTTCGATTTTTACTTTACGATCGTCAAAAATCCAAGTTGTACTGTCTAAAGTAATTGGAAATTTAACTTTACCCTTAATTTGTATCATGTTATGCGCTCCCCTTTATAATATCTGAGTCTATGATAACATAGAATAGAGTTACTGATTCGAAATTTACTTGCAATTTAGTTTTGAGTAGGCTAAAATTTTTAATATGACAAACAAATGATAGGGGGAGTATGTCATGACGAAATCGAATACAATCAATAACGCGGCATATGACCAATTAAATAAAGATGCAGATCGCATTCTGCAATTAATTAAAGTACAAATGGACAATTTAACATTGCCGCAATGTCCTTTGTATGAAGAAGTTTTAGATACACAAATGTTTGGCTTACAAAAAGAAGTAGACTTTGCAGCAAACTTAGGCTTGATCGATATCGAACAAGGTAAAGAAATCATGTTGCGTCTTGAAAAAGAATTGTCTAAACTTCATGAAGCATTCACAAACGTTTAATTTCACAGCATCAGATTAAACCGCACAAAGTGGCTGCAGTTCTGTCAGAAGTTGATAGAATGTACAGTCACTTTTTTTATTTCTTTTCAGCATACAGAAATGCTTGCAACACGACTTAAAAATGTGGTTTTATAAAGATATCGTCAAAGTGAAAACAGAATTAAGACATTAAAGTCTTATACAAACTCTAAATATATTTGAAAACACTTCAAATATGAGAATTGGATGATTTTTAAATGAATAACATAAAATCTTTCTTTCGGTATGTCGGAAAGTATGCAAAATATATCGATTATCCGTTAGTGATTACATATATAATGCTGTGTTTGATTGGGTTGATTATGGTTTACAGTGCCAGTATGGTTCCTGCTACTAAAGGGACGTTAACAGGGGGTACACCTGTGTCTGGTACGTATTTTTATACAAGACAGTTAATGTACGTTGTGATGAGTTTTATTATTGTATTTTTTATGGCGTTCTTCATGAACGTTAAATTTTTACAGCAAACACGTGTGCAACAAATTATGATGGCAGGTATTTTCCTTTTGCTATTCTTTACGTTATTAATCGGTAAAAATATCAATGGTTCTAAAAGTTGGATTAACTTAGGGTTTATGAACTTACAAGCTTCAGAGTTGTTGAAAATCGCCATTATACTTTATCTGCCATTCATGATTAATAAAAAGCGTGAGCGCGTACTTGCGAATCCGAAATTAATACTGAATCCGTTATTATTTATCATTGTATGTATTATCATGGTGCTATTCCAACGTGATGTTGGGCAAACGATGCTGATTATCATTATTTTTATGTCCATTATGCTTTATGCAGGTATTTGGATTAAACCGCTATTAAAATGGGGCGGTATCATATTGGTAGGTGGCAGTATTGCATTAGTACTATTCGCCATTGCAGGTTGGTTACCTGCATACTTAGTTGCCCGTTTTAGAATTATGACAGATCCATTCCATTTTGAATCTGGTACAGGTTACCATATTTCAAACTCCTTAATGGCGATTGGGAATGGGGGATTATTCGGTAAAGGTATCGGCAACAGTGTGTTAAAACTTGGCTATCTGCCAGAACCGCATACAGACTTTATCTTCGCGGTCATATGTGAAGAACTAGGTTTAATCGGAGGCCTATTTGTGATTGGATTATTGTTCTTTATTGTCTATAGAGCTTTCCAGTTAGCTTCTGAAACAAGTTCTTATTTCTATAAACTCGTTTGTGTTGGTATCGCAAGTTATATCGGCAGTCAAACTTTCGTTAACTTAGGTGGTATTTCAGCGTTAATTCCATTAACAGGGGTACCGTTACCATTTATTAGTTTCGGTGGTTCATCTATGATCAGTTTAAGTATCGCCTTAGGCTTATTATTAATTACTGCGAAACAAATCAAGATGGATAAACAAAAAGCAAAACAAAAACATATTGATATTCCAAGAAGATATTAAATGACAAGACTGAGCGTAAGCACGTTCAGTCTTTTTTATGTCGATTGAAAGATTCTTAAAAAGACAAACGTTTTTTATTGACGAGTAAGAAACGTTAAGAATAATGGTTAAGCTAAAATGATTGCTTTCAGAAATAAGTATAAATAAAGTTTATGATGTGTTATAAGAAAATATGATATAATACGGATATGCTTCTATATGTCTTATCTATACTAGCACTGTCTAGCATGCTTTGGCGGCGTGTTTATAAGCTGCTGAAACAGTATAGTTTGGCTTGAAGTTTACATATCAGAACAGATACATCTACTAACATTAATGTTCGTGTTTTGGTATACTATTATCTACAACAAAGGTTTAGAAAATTCTAATAATTGATTTTTTGGGGGTTGATCACTTGAAGAAGATTAATAAGTTAATGGTAGCAAACCGCGGTGAAATCGCAATTCGTATTTTCCGTGCAGCCACTGAATTAGACATTACAACAGTCGCAATTTATTCAAATGAAGACAAAGGTTCGTTACATAGAAACAAAGCTGATGAATCTTATTTAGTCGGAGAGGATTTAGGTCCTGCTGACAGTTATTTAAATATTGAACGTATTATTGAAGTTGCGAAGAATGCGAATGTTGATGCGATTCATCCAGGTTACGGATTCTTAAGTGAAAATGAAACCTTCGCAAAACGCTGTGAAGAAGAAGGTATTATCTTTATCGGCCCTAAACTTAAACATTTAGATATGTTCGGTGATAAAGTGAAAGCCCGTGCCACAGCAATTGAAGCTGGTTTACCAGTTATTCCGGGTACAGATGGTCCGATTGAGGATTATCATAAAGCTGCAGATTTTGCGAAAGAAGCAGGTTACCCATTGATGATTAAAGCCACTAGTGGTGGCGGCGGTAAAGGTATGCGTATTGTGAATGAGGAGTCTGAACTTGAAGAAGCCTTTACACGTGCGAAATCTGAAGCGCAAAAATCTTTTGGTAACAG
The DNA here is from genome assembly GCF_001812305.1 of Staphylococcus sp. HMSC056G08. Classification (NCBI taxonomy): domain Bacteria; kingdom Bacillati; phylum Bacillota; class Bacilli; order Caryophanales; family Staphylococcaceae; genus Staphylococcus; species Staphylococcus sp. HMSC056G08. The sequence goes on along the minus strand of NZ_KV808525.1, from coordinate 174,321 downwards.
TGAAGTTTATATTGAAAAATACATTAATGAACCAAAACATATAGAAGTTCAAATCATGGGTGATGAACACGGTAATATTGTTCACCTTTATGAAAGAGATTGTTCTGTACAACGTCGTCATCAAAAAGTTGTTGAAGTTGCGCCATCAGTAGGTATGGATGAAGGTTTACGTCAACGTATTTGTGACGCAGCATTACAATTAATGAACAATGTGGGCTATGTCAACGCAGGTACAGTTGAGTTCTTAGTATCTGGCGATGAGTTCTTCTTTATTGAAGTTAACCCACGTGTACAAGTAGAACATACAATCACTGAAATGATTACAGGTATCGATATTGTGAAAACGCAAATTCTTGTAGCAGATGGCGAATCATTATTTGACGATGAAATCGGTATTCCGCATCAAGATGATATTCATACATTAGGGTATGCGATTCAATGTCGTATCACAACTGAAGATCCGACAAATGACTTTATGCCGGATACTGGCCACATTATCGCTTATCGTTCTAGTGGTGGTTTCGGTGTACGTTTAGATGCTGGTGATGGATTCCAAGGTGCTGAAATTTCACCATACTATGACTCATTATTAGTGAAATTGTCTACACATGCGTTAACGTTTAAACAAACGATTGAAAAAATGGATCGATCTTTACGTGAGATGCGTATTCGTGGTGTGAAAACGAATATTCCATTCTTAATTAACGTGATTCGCAATAAACAATTCCAAGAAGGCGACTATACAACTAAATTCATCGAAGAAACACCTGAGTTGTTTGAAATTAATCCAACACAAGACCGTGGTACTAAAACATTAGAATACATTGGTAATGTGACAATCAACGGCTTCCCAAGTGTTGAAAAACGTCAAAAACCTGATTTTGAACGTCCACATGTAGACCGTGTACCAAGATCAGAAATCAAACAATTAAGAGGTACAAAACAACTCTTAGATGAACAAGGTCCTAAAGCTGTTGCGGACTGGTTATTAAAACAAGAAGATGTGTTGATTACAGATACAACATTCCGTGATGCGCATCAATCCTTACTTGCGACACGTGTGCGTACGAAAGATATGTTAGCTATCGCATCACAAACAGCGGAAATCTTACAAGATGCATTCTCACTTGAAATGTGGGGCGGTGCGACATTTGACGTTGCTTATAACTTCTTGAAAGAAAATCCATGGGAACGTCTAGAACAAATGCGTAAAGCCATTCCTAACATTTTATTCCAAATGTTATTACGTGCATCAAACGCAGTAGGTTATAAAAACTATCCTGATAATGTGATTAAGAAATTCGTAAAAGAAAGTGCTGAAGCTGGCGTAGATGTCTTCCGTATTTTCGACTCGTTGAACTGGTTAGACCAAATGAAAGTAGCGAATGAAGCGGTTCAAGAAGCGGGTAAAATCTCTGAAGGTACAATTTGTTATACAGGGGATATTTTAGATCCGCAACGCTCTAATATTTACACATTAGATTACTATGTGAACCTTGCGAAGGAATTGGAAAAAGAAGGATTCCATATTCTTGCGATTAAAGACATGGCTGGTTTATTAAAACCTAAAGCTGCTTTTGAATTAATCGGAGAATTAAAAGCTGCAGTTGATTTACCAATCCACTTGCATACACATGATACAAGCGGTAACGGTATTTTAACGTATAAACAAGCTGCAGATGCAGGTGTAGACGTCATTGATACAGCAGTATCATCTATGAGTGGTTTAACAAGTCAACCAAGTGCGAACTCATTGTACTATGCTTTAAATGGCTTTGGTCGTGATGCACGTACAGATATCAATGGTCTTGAACGTTTAGGTCAATATTGGGATACAGTACGTCATTACTATAGTGACTTCGAAAGTGATTTCAAATCACCGAACACAGAAATTTACCAATATGAAATGCCTGGCGGCCAATACTCAAACTTAAACCAACAAGCGAAAAGTTTAGGCTTAGGCAATAGATTCCATGAAGTTAAAGATATGTATCGTCGCGTAAACTTCTTATTTGGAGACATTGTTAAAGTAACACCATCTTCAAAAGTAGTCGGCGATATGGCGTTATACATGGTACAAAATGATTTAACAGAAGAAGATGTCTTAAAAGACGGTTACAAACTCGACTTCCCTGAATCAGTGGTCTCATTCTTCAAAGGTGAAATCGGTCAACCAACAGACGGCTTCAATAAAGAACTTCAAAAAGTTGTGTTGAAAGGTCAAAAACCATTAACAGAGCGTCCAGGTGAATACCTTGAAGATATCGACTTTGAAGCGTTACGTGAAGAACTTCAAGCAAAACAAGAAAAACCTGTCACTGAACAAGATTTAATCAGTTATGCGATTTATCCTAAAGTTTATGAACAATACATCGCTACGAAAGAACAATTCGGTAATGTGTCATTATTAGATACGCCGACATTCTTCTTCGGTATGCGTACAGGTGAAACAGTTGAAGTGGAAATCGATAAAGGTAAAACGTTGATTATCACATTAGAAGCAATTACTGAACCAGATGATAAAGGTGTCAGAACAATCTTCTTCATCATGAACGGTCAAACACGTCAAATTAAAATTCAAGATGAAAATGTGAAAACGAATGCGACAGTAAAACCAAAAGCAGACAAAGCTAACCCTAACCATATCGGTGCACAAATGCCTGGTACAGTGTCAGAAGTTAAGGTTGCAGTGGGTGACCACGTAGAAAGCGGACAAGCACTTTTGATTACTGAAGCAATGAAAATGGAAACAACAGTACAAGCACCATTCAACGGTACAGTAAAACAAGTTACTGTCACAAATGGTGAAGGTATTCAAACAGGCGACTTATTAGTGGAATTAGAAAAAGATGAATAATCGTTAAAATATGCCGGAAGCTGATACTCTCTTCAGTTTCCGGTATTTCTATTCTTGAGAAGCCTATTTATAGTAAAAGTGATTAAGAAGTTTGGATGAAACAACAAAAAATAACCGCTGAACAGTGATGTTTGTTCAACGGTTATTTGTATTAATAAGCGTTATTTTTAACTTTTTCAACACGTTTTGTACGCAGCATCAATAAGATGAAGTAGGCGATTAAACCGAATTCAAATGTGATAATTAATGCGTGTAGTAAAGCGATGAATAAATTCACGCTTGTGAAGATTGATAAAGCACCTGTGATAATTTGCAGTACGATTAAAAGTAATGCTGCTGTGTAACCGTATCGGATGGTACGGTTTTCGTGATAGTGTCTGATTGCATAGTTAAATGCAAGGAACACACTGATTGTAGCGATAAGTGCTAATAATCTATGCATGAATTGTACCCAGTCTTGTTCTGTATGTGGAATCAAGTCTGCGAATGGTAATGGCCATGAACCATAAGATAATGATGAATCTGTATGACGTACTAAAGCACCTGTGTAAATGCCGACATATAAACAAATCGCCATTGTCCAAGTATAGATTCTAAGTTTAGGATCTATGTGTACTTTGTTCGCTTCGTATTTTTTATCTACATCGAAGATGATTAATGTCAATACGAAAACAGATGAGAAGCTGATTAATGAGATACCAAAGTGCAATGCAAGCACGTAATCATTTTGTTGCCAAAGCACTGCTGCAGCTCCGACTAATGCTTGGATAAGCAAGAAACCGACACTGATAATTGCCAGTGGTTTAACTTCTTTGATATACCCGATATTCTTCCAAGCTGTAATGACCAACCATAATACAACGATTAATGATAAAGCAGATGTTGCTCTGTGACTGAGCTCGATAATTGTACTAATAGGTAAGTTTTGCGGTAATAAAGCACCATGACATAACGGCCATGATGATCCGCAACCATCGGCTGAACCTGTTTTTGTTACAAGTGCGCCACCTAATTGAACCCATGCCATAATAACTGTTGCAAGAACAGCTAACCATCTAAGGTTACGTTTTTTAAACAATTTAAAACACCCCACTGATTAATTGACATAGATAAAGGCAGAGGAAAGGAGGGATTTGTACGAACAAGTATGTAAGACGAATCCGAATTCCATGCCTCAAGCCTATTTGTCATTTGATAAATTGTAAATATTTATAAACATTATATCAATAATGGCTATAAATTTTAATAGCATGTGGATTGAAAATGTGTCACAAAAATGACGATTTTTTGAAAATTAGTGTTGTCGCTAAAGTGTCACAAATTTGTCTTATTTAGCCTAGTCAACTATTACTTTTTGCTATATCATTGTATTATATGAATATTTTAAGGAGGGGCATTATGGATAAAGGACATACTTTGTCGCAAGCTTCTGGTCGTGTAACCCTTAAAGAACTGAAAGCAATTATTAAAATGGGGCTCGTTCAAGGGAACTTAATTCCTGCCTTCACAGGGGCATGGCTAGCGATTGTATTAACGAATCACTCCTTCCTATCATCTATACCGCAAATTCTGTTGATGATGATCGGTTCAACGCTCATCATGGGGGGCGCATGTGCACTCAATAACTATTATGACCAAGATATTGACAGCATTATGCCAAGCAAACAGTCAAGACCGACAGTTAATAACAGAATTTCAAATAAAAATTTATTGATTTTAAGTTTCGGAATGATGGTTCTAGGAGAAATCTTATTATTTATCCTAAATATACCATCAGGTGTCATTGGTTTAATGGGCATTATCGGCTACGTGTCATTTTATTCAATTTGGTCTAAACGCCACACAACTTGGAATACTGTTATCGGGAGCTTCCCAGGTGCAGTACCGCCTTTAATCGGCTGGACAGCAATTGAAGGCCAACTAAGCTTAACAGCAATTGCGTTATTCTTAGTGGTATTTTGTTGGCAACCGATTCATTTCTATGCCTTAGCTATTAAACGTCAAGACGAATATGCTTTAGCTAAAGTTCCTATGTTACCATCTGTTAGAGGTTTTAACCGTACACGTGTAGGTATGCTTTTATGGTTAGTCGCATTATTACCTTTACCATTATTATTTACAAATTTAGGTACGGTATTCGTTGTATTGGCAACACTTCTGAACTTAGGTTGGATGTATCTTGGCTTAACAAGCTTCAAGAAGAACTTCAATCAAAAGAAATGGGCTACGTTAATGTTTGTTTACTCACTAAACTATTTAGTGCTATTCTTTGCATTAGCAGTCGTAATTTCTTTAATCAATATGATTTAAATAAATTGAAGATAGGATGAGATTTATGAGTCTACCTATATTGCCGACGATAAGTACAAGCTGTATTCAAATTTGTGCGGCGTTAGTTATTGTTGGATGGTACTTGATTAAAAAACGTAAAATTGAAGCGCATAAGAAAGTAATGTTGACTGCAGCATTCTTCGCATTAACATTCTTTATCATTTATGCAAGTAGAACATTCTTTATCGGGAACACTGCTTTCGGTGGACCTGCATGGTTAAAAGGATATTACCATTTCTTCTTGATTTTCCACATCGCGTTATCAACGGTGGGTGGATTAATGGGATTATTCCAAATCATCACAGCGTTTAAAGACAAATTTAATCTTCACCGCAAGGTTGGACCTTGGGCAGCGATTATTTGGATTTTTACAGCGTTCACAGGTATTATCGTGTACATCTTGTTATATGTTATGTACCCAGGTGGAGAAACAACTTCATTATTTAAAGCAACTTTCGGCTTTTAAAATGTAAAACATCGACTGATGACGTTATCTGTTGTCAGTCGATGTTTTTACATAAAGACTATCCTTGCGAGTGTGCGTGTGAAACGTGTACAATGATAATTACTTAACATTGAGGTGGGCGGAGAATGAGGAATTTAATTATTAAAGTTATAGGCGTCTTGCTTCTCATAACTTTTCTTATCTATTTATTTTATTCGCCATGGCTGAAATTTGATGTGTTGGAAAATCCAAACAAGAAATCGTCGACAAAAATTGAACAAACACAGAAAAAAGGGCCGGAGACTGAAAATCCAAAACCTAAGTCAGGAATTGGAACATGGGTCAACAATGACATCAGCGGTTTGACGAAGAAATTCGGTCAAGCTGATCGTGTCTATGCATACGCAAATGACTATAAAAACTATGTCTTCAGAGTACAGAATCAATATTATATTGTGACGGCTAAGAATAATATCATTAAATCAGTCTATGCGACAGGAACGAAGGCGGATATTGAACCTATCAATATCTCTGAAGATGCTTCGAGTATTTTTGAAAACACGAGTATTAACCCAGAACCCCGTATTAAAGCTAACGGTAAGTCTTATGATATAGAACTTTCTGATGAAGATATGAAAACACAAATGCTGATAAAATATGGTGATGTGTATGCGCAAGTGTATATCGACCAACAAACCAATAAAGTGGTTGGTGTAAGATTCCTTGATGCTAATGCACTTGTCATGTTTAATCCATATCAAATGACACAAACATCAAATGAAAAAACTGTTAAAAATCAACATAAAGATGTCCCATACGAACAAAACGTCAACCAGTTAATGACGCTTTATGAAGTTACCAATCAAATCAGAAGCTTGAAGGGGCTTAAACCGTTCAAAGTAAATAATGATTTGAGTCACATCGCTTCAGTAAACTTATACGAAAGTACAAACAACAAAAATGTTGAATTTACTGAAGGTGCTTTGAAACAACAACTAGATGATCGTAATATAAAATTTGAAGCCGTAGGACAAAACGTTGGTTATGACTTTAATGACGTACCGACACTCTTGCATAGCTGGTTGAATTCAGACATTCACCGTTCTCGTTTATTGAATACACAATATACTGAAATGGGCGGAGATGTTATGGATGGCTACTATACATTAATATTTATTGGAGACTGATGGAAGGTGACAATATGATTAATTCTGAAATCATTGAGGTTTTAGATGGTGTAGATGAAGTCAGTGAAATGATTTTAAACTCAGAGATTTACCAAGAATATATAGCAGCACGTCAAGCAATGAACGAAGATGAAGCAGCGCAAACGCATTATCAAACGTTTATGAAATATAAAGAACGTTATGATGAAGTGATGCGTTTTGGTAAATATCATCCAGATTATCAATCAGTGACACGTGCAACGCGTAAAAGTAAACGAGCATATGACATGGTCCCATCTGTGATGGCGTATAAACAAAAAGAAACTGAACTTCAAAATTTAGTGGATGAAGTCATCACAATTATCGCAACTTCTATTTCAGATAATGTGAAAATTGAAGTAGGGAATCCATTCTTTAGAACAGATATGCATGGATGCAGTACAGGCGGAACATGCCAATGCCAAATCCACGCTTAATATAAAACACAAAGCAACACCCGCTACATAAGCTATAAAGCCGATGGTAGCGGGTGTTGCTTTGTTTATTAATTATTATAATTTGAGTGATCAGTCATATTAATGTTGAGCTTGGTTTTGACGATATTGGAATGCAAGGTCAGGTCTGTCAGTGACAATAGTATGTGTGCCTTTGTTAAATAGGTCACTCATTAAATCAATACTGTTGACACCGTAATAACCTGGAACGATATTACGAGAATTCAACCAATTGATTAATCGTTTTGAAGTAAGTGGCACACCATGATAACTTGTCGGCATTTGGAAAGTGTTGGCTTGCGCTTCAAACATATTGCCTAAGCCGCTGAAGAATTTAACGATACCTACAGTGACTTCTTCTTGGCTTGCGCCTACCGCAACTGTTCCTAATGCTAATTCAGAAAATCTAGCAATTTGTTCCTGATAGAAACTCGTCACTAATACGCGATCTTGTGCGTTATGACGTACGATAGATTTGTATAATAGTTCTGGTGCAATCGTACCTTCATAAGAGTCTGGACTATCTTTTAAATCCACATTAATGAGCATATCAGGATATAATTCTAACAATTGATCAAATGTCAGGATTTTCGCATCTGGGTGGTCACGATAAGGCGTCTCTTTATTGATGTCTTTAAAATGATAACCTGCATCCAGCTTTTGCAGTTCATCTAAGCGATGTTCACGTACTTTGCCTGAACCGTTAGTAGTACGGTCGACTGTGGCATCGTGAAAGACAATCAATTGTTCATCACTTGTGACCCGTACATCTGTTTCGAAACCATCCACTTCGTAAGATGCCGCTGTATCAAATGCGAGTTTTGTTTGTTCCGGACGTAATGCCATGCCGCCGCGATGGGCGAAGATATAATGGGGCTTACGTGTAAAGAATGCTGGAATAGGTTGAGGTTCTGGTTGTCCTTTTAATTTTGACAAAAAGATAAGTCCGCTGAATATACCGGCAGCACCTGCTACACTGTTTCTGATAAGTCTACTTATTTTTACCATGAAATTTCCTCCTCGTAGTTTATGAAGCTAACCAAAAGTGATATCTAAGAAGCGTGAATGCTTAGTGATACAGGGGTTTGGTTATTTCAAATTTAGTTCAGTCGTGATACTATAGATTAAAGTAATGGAGTGATCAAAATGACAGAAATCATACCAAGAACCAGTTTAATTATATACCTTAAACATATGAAGCATGAACGTCATATTAGAAAATACGGTCATATTGTCAATAGTAATCGTAATCGCAAATATGTCATCATGTATATCAATGAAAATGATGCCGATCATATTGTCAACCGACTCATGAAATTAAAGTATGTGCGTCACATTGAAGGTTCTCCTTATAAATATTTAAAGAAAACGTATGAAAAAGAAAAATACGAAATCAATTAATAGTTACACTACTGTATCAACCAATATAACCCTTATGTTATGACATTAAACGTTATTGTAATGGCGGTATCCAATGATATAAGCGTAAGACACCGACTAAATAGTTGAAATAGAGTTCTAAATCATGAAACTCGTCTGAAGATTTAACATCTAATTCGTTTAACGGTAATTGATAATCTTCAGCGAAGCCGCGAATCATTGCTGACTTTTTATTATCCTCTGGATGAGGGTAAGGAAAAGCATTCAACATGATATACATGGCTTGGAAGTAATTTCCTTCAGTCGGATTCATGATAATCGCTGCAGAACTTAAACCTTTGTCTGAACTTGGACTGTTAAAGAACACAATGCGATTAATGCGTTCATGATTATATTGAATAAGTGTTTTGAACTCAAATAAATCGGTGAGTCCTTCACCGAGTACAATAAAAGATTGTTTCATTTTGGGAATAGCCTCCTTATTACCCAAATTATATTATAGAACAAGAGGGGAAGTGAAGTATTAGATGAGAGTGATATCAGGCCAACATAAAAGTAAACCTCTAGAAAGTCTGCAAGGGCGTAATACACGTCCGACAACAGATAAAGTAAAAGAAAGTATCTTTAATACCTTGCATGATGTATCAGGTATCGGTTTGGATTTGTTTGCGGGAAGCGGTGCTTTAGGTATAGAAGCATTGTCTCGTGGTATGGACGAAATGATTTTTGTAGATCAAAATTTTAAAGCAGTCAAAGTAATCAAAGCAAATTTAAACAGCTTAGATTTGATGAAACAAGCAGAAGTCTATAAAAATAATGCTGACCGTGCCTTGAAAGCGTTAGCTAAACGAGACATTCAATTTGATTTAATCTTCTTAGACCCGCCTTATGATAAAGGATTAATTGATAAAGCATTAGCACAAATCGAAGAGTTTAACTTATTGAAGAAAAGTGGTATCATCGTTTGTGAGTTTAACCATAAAGAAAACATTGATACGCACTCTTTTGAAGTGATTAAACGTTATCATTATGGCTTAACGGATACTATGTTATTAGAAAAAGGAGAACATGATGGCTGAAACAAAAGCAGTAATACCAGGTAGTTTCGATCCAATTACATATGGGCATTTGGATATTATTGAACGTGTGGCACACCGTTTTGATGAAATCCACATCTGTGTATTGAAAAACCGTAATAAGTCAGGGACTTTTACTGTGGAAGAACGCATCGCTTTAATTGAAGAATCTGTCGCAAATATCCCGAACGTACAAGTGCACCAATTCAATGGTTTACTTGTAGATTTTTGTGATAAAATCGGCGCAAAAACAATTATTCGAGGATTACGTGCAGTCAGCGACTTTGAATACGAATTGCGTTTAACATCTATGAACAAGAAGTTGAATAGTGATGTCGAAACATTATATATGATGACAAGCACGAACTATTCATTCATCAGTTCTAGTGTAGTTAAAGAAGTAGCGCAATATAAAGCGGATATTTCTGAGTTTGTACCGCCTCCTGTAGAAAAAGCATTAAAAGAAAAATTCGGAAACTAATAAAACACGTTTCAACGTCTATTTGTATCATACAAAAGGTGTTGAAACGTGTTTTTTATTTGATATTAAATGTTTTGTAGTTATTGATTTAACTTTTCATAAGCACCGATGGCAACAGCTAAATCAAAGTAAGCTGCACCGACACATTTAAAGACAGTGATGGCATCATTATTTTTACGATATAGAGTCCCTTGTTGTGAAAGTGTTTTGAGTTCATCATTGATTTCTTCGAAAGTGAATGTTTTATTTTCATTCGCTTCAATCAATTCTCCTGACTCTTCTTTAGCTCCTTCAAGATCATCTACAACGACACTTTCTGCTTGCGTGAAAATATTTGCATCTAGTTCTTTCATATCCGGTTGGTAAGAGCCAATACCGTTGATATGTGTGCCAGGTTGTACATCTTCAGCGTTAAAGACAGGCTGTGTGGAAGGTGTTTGGCAGTTGATAATATCTGCTTGTTTGACCAGTTTTGATACATCTTCTAATACTTGAACATTTAAATCTGGATAATCTTTTAAAATACGTGTTTTAAAGTCTTGTGCTTTTTCTGTTGTACGGTTGTAAAGCAAGACTGTGTCAATAGGGCGGACCTCGATATTACCTAAGAATTGTTCGTAAGCCATACCACCTGTCCCAATCATACCTAATGTTGTCGCATCTTCACGGCTCATATATTTAGTCGCAATACCGCTCAGTGCACCAGTTCTCAATCTAGTCAGGTAACTGCCATCTAACATCGCTTTCGTTTCACCATTTTTAAGATTAGTAATCACGATTTGTGCTTGTGTAGTAGGTAGTTGCTGTTTTGGATTCTCTGGTGTGATAGATGTAATTTTGATTGTGCCGAGTTGTTTGGCTAAGTCAACACAAGGCATGTATAACATAGATTTTGCACCATCACCTGTAGGAATCACCGTGCGTGGTGCAGTTTTGATTTGGTTCAGCTTATTGAAACTTTCTTCAATCGCTGTAATCGCATCTTTCATATGATAACGTTCTTTTACTTCCGATTCTGAATAAACTTGCATGTTGATTTACCCCCTTATTGTGACTGTACCCTAATTACAGGTGTATTGAAATCATCAGCGGTTTGACCAGACAGTGCATTATAAATTTCAGTTGCTTTGATTTCTGGTTCAAAATAACTTGCGGTCGCTTTATTAACGTTCGTAATAAAGTGACGATCTGGAAAATCTTTCTTCAATTGTTTTAAGTACGCTTGTCCTTTTTCATTCATACCTAAGATGCGTACAGCGTCAATTTCATTTTGTTTATTTGCTTGTTTAAAGTTTAACAAGCAGTTCATTAACATACGCTGAATACGGGTATACGTATAGCGCTTAGTTTTAAGCAGCTGCATCAATTGATCGAAGTTGTGTGCAGATTGGATTTTTTCTTTTAAACGATACTCAAACCCTTCACTAACCGTATGCATCTCACGTAGTTCTTCAAGAGAGGCGCGTAATAATGTAAATTTCAGATAAGGGAACACTTCATCTAACGTTAATTGCGGTGATGTATACAAGTGTTTAACTGATGATGGAACTACTGTTTCAAAGCTTGCATCATTGTTTTTGAGCGCCTTTCTGATTGCGCTGCCGCTTGCGAAAGTTTGGTTGTCTATGGTTTGGTTATGATGGTTCGTTTGGTGTCGTTGTAATGTCAAAGGTGTGATGTGTGCTGCATAGTGTTGAATAGCTTGTACATAAGAGAGACCTAAGATATTATTAGGTGTCTGCAGTAAAGCAGGTTCATCTAATAATTCATGGATGATTCTAGGGTAACTTTTCCCTTCGTGCAGCTTTGTTTGAAATTCTGGATGTTCTTCGATATGGTTGAGTTGCATGGCAACATGTTCGAAATCTTTGATCCTGCCGGATTCACTTCCGAACACGAGTGCATCACAATTAAGATAGTCAGCAACTTTGACACCCATTTCTGCGAAGTATTCTCCAGCAGATAACGCTGCATAAGCAGGAAGCTCAACGACAAGGTCGCAAGCAGAGAGTGCCAATTGTGTGCGTAAAAATTTGTTGTAGATTGCGGGTTCTCCGCGCATCACAAATTGACCGCTCATAATAGCTACAGTGATATCTGCATCAGCGATTTGACGTGCTTGTTCTGCATGGTAGACATGCCCGTTATGGAAGGGGTTATACTCTGTAATCAGTGCAGCGCATTTCATTTGCAATCCGTCCTTTCAGAATTCATTATGATTATTGTATCAAAAAGTCAAGATGTTAAGAAAAAATCTTGACAACTTAACGCTAGAAAGTTAAAATAAATTTTGTGCTTGTTAGAGGTGAAGCCATATGAAATGGTCAATAACGCAATTAAGAAAATATCAAGGTCAGCCTTTTGAATTTGATCAAACAGTAAATTATAATCATTTAATTGATAAATTAGGACTTATAGATTTATCTGATATCCGAGTGAAGGGCAAACTTGATGTCAAATCAAATGAAGTTGTCGCTGATATCCACTTAACTGGTGCGTACACGATGGAAGATGCGCGTACATTAAAACCGGTTGAAGTGCCGATTGATGTGGAAACAACAGAAATATTTGATTTAGAAGGTCATGAGTTTAGTGATAGTGAAGAAGATGATGAACATTATCATCTTGCTACAAACGGAATGATTGATTTACGTGATATCGCAGAAGAGCTTGTCATCATAGAAAAGCCTATCCGAGCAGTGGCTGAAGACAGCAGTTTAGAAGACATGCTGCAGAGCGGTCAAGGTTGGGAAGTTATTGACGAAGACGAATTAGAAGAAAGTGAACAAGCAGAAGAAATCTCTTCTAAGAAAGTCGATCCAAGGCTTCAAAAATTGCAACAATTTTATGATGAAAAGCAATAGAAGTTGATGTACAATAGATAGTATTGTTATTAACATCTTAATCGCACAGTAACAAAGATTTTTGTGTTTGAAATTTAAGGAGGATTAAATCATGGCAGTACCAAAAAGAAGAACATCTAAAACTAGAAAAAATAAACGTCGTACTCACTTTAAATTATCAGTACCAGGTATGACTGAATGCCCTAACTGTGGTGAATACAAATTATCTCACCGCGTTTGTAAAAACTGTGGTTCTTACAACGGTGAAGAAGTCGTTTCAAAATAATTGATGAATAATGAGACCCATCGTATATAACGGTAGGTCTCATTTTTGTTTATGAGAAGCAACATGATAAAATAAGGAAAAATCGTAAATGAGGTAACCGACTATGGAACAAATTACGTCACCGCAAAATACGAAGGTGAAACAAGCGAATAAATTAAAGAAGAAAAAAGAACGAGATAAAACAGGACTGTTGTTGGTAGAAGGGACACATTTGATTGAAGAAGCGGTTCAAAGCCAATTATCAGTAAAGCAACTCTTTGTCGTTGAACCTGAACGCTTTGATGCACAATTAATTGAAGCTGCTGAAGAAGCGTTCCATATAAACTTCAAAGTAGCAGAAAGTTTGTCAGGAACTGTGACACCTCAAGGTATCTTTGCGGTCATTGAAAAACCAGAGGTTGCTTCACGTATCGCAGAGGCTAAACAAGTATTACTGCTTGATCGTATTCAAGATCCAGGTAATCTTGGTACGTTGATTCGTACAGCTGATGCAGCTGCGTTGGATTTGATTGTCTTGTCACCAGGAACAGCCGACGCGTATCAAGATAAAGTATTACGCTCAAGCCAAGGCAGTGTCTTCCATTTACCGATTGTCACTCAGCCGATTGAGGAATTTATTAATCAATTTGATGGGCCGGTATACGGCACTGCATTAGAAGATGCGGTGAATTTTAATGAAGAGGATGCACAATCATCTTTCGCGTTATTGCTTGGTAACGAAGGTCAAGGTGTCGATCCAGCATTATTAAGTCACACGACGAAACGTTTAACAATTCCGATGTACGGGACTGCTGAAAGTCTAAATGTAGCGATTGCAGGCAGTATCTTAATCTATAAATTAAAAGGTTGACCGGTCGGAAGGGATTACTTATAATTAAATGTGATTCAGAGTTTGAGCAGATGACTCAAACAGATAAATTAATACTTTGCCTATAAAAAGACGTAAATTATCAGAAGCAGACTGTTTAGGGAGAATAACCGTGACTGAAAGTTATTCCAGAATGCGATAATTTTTTTTCACCTTTTTGGCAACTTAAAGAAATTTAAGTCGGTTCATCACCGTTATCTATGATAAATCAAGTGTATGCGTATGCATAAATTTGGGTGGTACCACGGAAGACTTCGTCCCATATCTCAGGGATAGAAGTCTTTTTTTATTGGCAATATTATTTAGGAGGGGCAGATATGATTCAAACTGAAGAAATGAATCAGCTGAAATCAGAAGCTTTGGCCGATGTGTCACAAGCGTCAGATGAGAAAGCGTTACAAGATGTTAAAGTTAAATACTTAGGTAAAAAAGGTTCTGTTTCAGGTTTAATGAAACAAATGAAAGATTTATCAAATGAAGAAAAACCAAAATTCGGACAAGCAGTCAATGAAGTACGCCAAGCGATTGAACAAGCAATTGCTGAACGTAAAAAAGTGCTTGAACAAGAACGTTTAAATAAACAATTAGAAGAAGAAACAATTGATGTGACTTTACCAAGTCGCCAAATCAAACAAGGTGCAGCGCACCCATTAACACGTACGATTCAAGAAATTGAAGATTTATTCTTAGGTTTAGGTTATGAAATCGTGAATGGTTATGAAGTAGAACAAGATTACTATAACTTCGAAGCATTAAACTTACCGAAATCACACCCAGCACGTGATATGCAAGATACATTCTATATCACAGAAGAAACGTTAATGCGTACACATACCTCACCTGTACAAGCACGTACACTTGAGAAACGTAACGGCCAAGGGCCAGTTAAAATTATTTGTCCTGGTAAAGTATATCGTCGTGACTCAGATGATGCGACACACAGTCACCAATTCACACAAATTGAAGGCTTAGTTGTGGCAGAAAATATTAAAATGAGTGACTTGAAAGGTACGCTTGAACTTGTGGCGAAAAAATTATTCGGTGAAGAACGTGAAATCCGTTTGCGTCCAAGTTACTTCCCATTCACTGAACCTTCAGTAGAAGTCGATGTGTCTTGCTTCAAATGTGGCGGTAAAGGCTGTAACGTATGTAAAGGTTCAGGTTGGATTGAAATCTTAGGTGCCGGAATGGTGCATCCGAATGTTTTAGAAATGGCTGGTTTCGATTCTTCTAAATACACTGGATTCGCATTCGGTATGGGTCCTGACCGTATCGCAATGTTGAAATACGGTATTGAAGATATTCGTTACTTCTATACAAATGATGTCCGTTTCTTAGATCAATTCAAAGCTGTTGAAGATAGAGGTGAAGCATAATGTTTGTATCAAAAGAATGGTTAGAATCTTTAGTTGCGGTTAATGAACCGATTCAATCATTAGCTGAACGTATCACACGTACAGGAATTGAAGTCGATGACATCATTGATTACACAGCTGAAATTAAAAAATTAGTCGTAGGTTATGTGGAAAGTAAAACACAACATCCGAACGCAGATAAATTGAATATTTGTAAAGTGGATATCGGTGAAGAAGAACCCGTACAAATCGTATGTGGTGCACCTAATGTTGATGCTGGACAATATGTGATTGTCGCAACTGTTGGCGGTCGTTTACCAGGCGGCGTTAAAATTAAACGTGCGAAATTACGTGGTGAAGTTTCTGAAGGTATGATTTGTTCACTTCAAGAAATCGGCGTTCAAAGCAACGTGGTACCTAAAGCATTTGAAGAAGGAATTTATAACTTCCCGAATGAAGTTAAACCAGGTACTGATGCATTAGAAGCATTATACTTAAATGATCAAGTAATGGAATTCGACTTAACACCGAACCGTGCGGATGCATTAAGTATGGTAGGTGCTGCCTATGAAACATCAGCACTTTATGGTGCTCCGTTAACATTACCAGAAACACAACCTGACACGACTGAAACTTCAGCATCTGAAGAAATTTCAGTAACAGTTGAAAATCCAGATAAAACACCTTATTACAGTGCACGTGTCGTTAAAAACGTTAAAATCGGCCCATCTCCAATGTGGATGCAAGCACGATTAATGAAAGCCGGTATTCGTCCGATTAATAATGTCGTAGATATTTCAAACTATGTGTTATTAGAATACGGCCAACCACTTCATATGTTTGACCAAGATCATATCGGGTCTGACAAAATTGTCGTGCGCCAAGCTCAAGAAGGCGAAAAAATGACAACGTTAGATGATACAGAACGTGAATTATTAGCGTCAGATATCGTTATCACAAACGGCAAAGAACCGATTGCGCTTGGTGGTGTGATGGGTGGAGACTTCTCTGAAGTTACTGAACAAACACAAAATGTCGTGGTTGAAGGTGCAATCTTCGATCCTGTCAGCATTCGTCATACATCACGTCGTCTTAACTTACGTAGTGAATCTTCAAGCCGATTCGAAAAAGGAATTGCGACTGAATTTGTAGACCAAGCTGTTGACCGTGCATGTTACTTATTAGAACATTACGCACAAGGTGAAGTATTATCAGATCGGGTCGCATCAGGTGACTTAGGCGAATTTATTACACCGATTGAAATTACAGTTGATAAAATTAATAATACAATCGGTTCAGAAATGACAGTTGAAGCGATTGTGAAATCATTAAGTCAACTTGGTTTCAAAACTGAAAATAATGAAGGTAACTTAACAGTCTATGTTCCTTCACGTCGTAGAGATGTCAAAATCAAAGAAGACTTAATCGAAGAGGTGGCACGTATTTATGGTTATGATGAAATTCCATCAACATTACCAGTCTTCGAACAAGTTACAAGCGGTCAATTGACAGACCGTCAATCAAAAACACGTATTTTAAAACGTACATTAGAAGGTGCAGGCTTAAGTGAAGCAATTACGTATTCATTAGTAGACCGTGCACGTGGTAAAGCATTCTCAGTGAGTGACAAACCAAACATTGAATTGTTAATGCCGATGAGTGAAGCACACGCAGTATTACGTCAAAGTTTATTACCACATTTAATTGATGCGGTGGCTTATAACGTGGCACGTAAAAACACAAATGTATTCTTATATGAAATCGGTCGCGTCTTCTTTGCGAATGGCAAAGGTGAATTACCAGATGAGGTTGAATACTTAAGTGGTATTTTAACTGGTGAATATAGCAGCAACCAATGGCAAGGTAAAAAAGAATTAACAGATTTCTATCTTGCGAAAGGTGTCTTAGATGCAGTTGCGGAAAAATTAGATGTTACATTTGATTACGAGGCAACGCAAATGGATGGTTTACATCCAGGACGTACGGCAAATGTTTTATTAAATGGCGAAGTCATCGGCTTTATCGGTGAATTACACCCGCAATTAGCTGAAGAAAATGATTTAAAACAACGTACGTATGTCTTTGAATTAAACTACGATAAATTGATGAATGTTTCTGTGGGTTACATCAATTATGAACAAATCCCTAAATATCCTGGTGTAACGAGAGATATCGCATTAGAAGTAGATACAACAGTGTCAGCTGCTGAACTTATTAGCACAATCAAAGCACATGGCGGTAAAATCTTACAAGATGCGCAAGTTTTTGATGTCTATGAAGGCGAACATATGGAAGCTGGTAAGAAATCAGTTGCGATCCGTATCTCTTATTTAGATACAGAAAATACGTTAACAGACGAACAAGTGACAGCGGTTCATGATGAAATCGTGAATGCGTTAACTGCAGAAGGTGCAGTGATTCGTTAATTCGGTTCAATTAAAGAAAATAAAATATTAAAAAACAAGCTCTTTCTACACAAATCATGTGTGGAAGGAGCTTGTTTCATTTTATTTATATATAAAGTGTAAGCAATCTGTTAAGGTGATTAGTTGTTTAATTGTTTTTTACGATAAAGGTCTAAGGCTTTGCCTCTATTTTTAAAGTCAGCTTTTGATATAGAGTCTAATGTCTCTGTACCGTATTTATCAATTAAACGAGCCGCAAATAAATCTACTGTTTGACTTGCCCCTTTTGGAATCGTTTGGTTTATTTTTTTGCCCATATGTTCCATATGTTTCACGAAAGCATATCGGGAAAGGATACTTGCGGCTGCGATGGCTAAAGATTTGGATTCACCTTTTGTTTCGAAACAAGTTTTGTCTGGATAAGGCATAGCTGTCAGTGCGTAATTTTGATAAACACCGCGTACCGCAAATTGGTCAATTACAATATAGTCTAAAGGGAAGTTTTGTGCTTCGATACGGTCTACCACGTTTTCAATGGCATGATTATGCAAAACAGCTTTCATTTTAACTTGTGACCAGCCGAGTTGTTTTTGTTCATTATATCTTTTGTTATCTAATGTTTGTAGTGAGTAGGGAAGGAATGTCACTAATTGCTTAGCTAATTCAACAATTTTATCATCTGATAATTTTTTAGAATCATCGACACCTAACGTTTTTAATACTTCGACATGTTCTTTTGACACATAAGCCGCACAAACAGTAAGCGGACCGAAATAGTCGCCGCTGCCTGCTTCATCACTGCCGATACAGTTGGATGTATTGAATGGATAATCACTGGAATTGATGATTGTTGTTTTCTTCTTCTTTGAGGGTGCTTTAGACGTTGAGGCAGCATTACCTAGTAATTGTTGTGAAACTGCTTCTGCTTGAGTGCCTTGAAACATGACTTTGTCGGAATTATAAATATGAATTGTTGTACCTTGATATTTTGCGCGTGCGCGTGAGCCTTTGGGAAGATTCGTTGTGTCTGCGTTGATTTTGCTAAGTAATTGTTGAATTTGTTCTTCTGTTAATTTTAATACGACGTTCGCCATAGGGATGCTCCTTACTTGTAGTAGTATTCTTATTTTACTATAGGTGCCTGTCGCAATAAAAGGTTATATATTACAGTCTGTTTACATAACATTGGCAAAAAGCGTACACTACTTACATAATAAATGGCACTCGTGTATAATGGTTCGTGATGAATAAATAGAGTGGTTTTCAACAAATCAGTGTGAAAATCAGTTACGATTAATATAAGAGATACACTCATCAGTTGTCGTGGTGAATGAGTGAAAATAAGCAAGATTGGAGTTATCAAATTGGGCGAATTTAAAAATAGAATCAATGTTACGATTAATAACAAAAATTATACAATAGTCGGCGAAGATAATCCTGAGCATATACGTTATGTTGCGCATCTAGTAGATGAAAAAATTCAAGAATTAGGTCGTAAGAGTGCAGGGTTAGATACCACACGTAAAGCAGTATTAACTGCGGTTAACATTATGCATGAAAAGGTGTTATTAGAAGAAGAAAACCGTCGTTTGACACAAGAGTTGAATCGTTTAAAGCATGATGAACAGTAGGGTCTGCCTATGCTGCTAAATTTCTTTATCTTTTTTGTCTTTATTTTGATTGCCGCTATGGGATTTCGCAGAGGATTTTGGTGGAGTCTGCTTCATTTTATAAGTACGGTCGCTGCGTTTATCTTTGCGGCATTATGGTACGCACCGATTGCGAAGCAGTTAGAATTATATGTTCCGTTTCCTAAAACGAAAGCAGCGCAAACACATTATTTTATACAATATGATGATATTCATCTGCGCTTTGAAAATATTGTCGCGTTTATCATGATATTTCTAATCAGCAAGTTTATTTTATACCTTATTTTATCTGCGTTTGATAAAATAATGGTAACACAACCCATATCTATCTTGAATCGAAGTTTCGGTGTACTGCTTAGCTTGATCAGCTCTGTGGTCATTGTCTTGCTCGTATTATACTTATGCAGCTTATATCCGAGCTTTTCGATTCAGCAGCAATTTGCACAATCGATTATCGCAAATTTGATACTCTTTCATACCCCATATCTGTCATCATTTGTGATGGCATTATAATTCAATGAATACAAAGACTAAACAAAGAGGAGGCTGACACATTCGCCAATCTGTTACAGATATACGAATGCCATCAAGTTCCTCTTTTTAATTGGAGTGAATAAAGTGAGTCAACATATTACAAAGAAAGATGTTGTGCGTTTATTAGAGAAGATTGCCACTTACATGGAGTTAAAAGGTGAAAATACATTCAAAGTGTCTGCTTATCGTAAAGCAGCGCAAAGTTTAGAAACAGATGAACGTACGATGGATGAAATTGAAGATGTCACAAAGCTTAAAAACATCGGTAAAGGTGTTGGCGAAGTTATCAATGAATATTTAGCAGCAGGTGAATCTGAAACACTTAAAGCATTAGAAGAAGAAGTGCCTGAAGGTTTAGTGCCATTATTGAAGATTCCAGGTCTTGGCAGTAAAAAGATTCATAAACTTTATAAAGAGCTTGGCATTACGAATAAAGAAGAGCTTGCACGTGCCTGTGAAAATAAAGAAGTCAGTGCGTTAAGTGGTTTCGGTAAAAAGACTGAAGAAAATATCTTAGCGGGTGTCAAAGCGCTAAGTGCACGTAAAGAACGTTATCCTATTAACTTATTGATTAAATTGAATCAAGAAATTGAAGAATATTTAGAGACGATTGATGCGTTAGAACAATATCATGTCGCAGGCAGTTTCCGCAGAGTGAAGGAAATGAGTAAAGATTTAGACTATATTATGAGTACAAATGATCCTGAGACTGTGCAACAAGCCTTATTAAAGGTGCCGCATAAAGTCAAAGATGTGGCAGTAGGATTAACGAAAGTATCGGTAGAAGTTGAATTTGAAGATGAAACAATTGAAATCGACTTCAGAATTGTTGAACCAAGCGCATATTATCATACACTGCAACATTTTACTGGATCAAAAGATCATAATATCCGTATTCGTCAACTTGCGAAAGCACGCGGTGAAAAAGTCAGTGAATATGGCATTGAACAGCCAGATGGTTCTTTGCTGCAATTAGACAGTGAAGCAGCTATCTATGAACATTTCGGACATGAATGGATTGCGCCGCCAATGCGTGTAGACGGCAGTGAATTTGACCGAGACTTATCTAATATTGTGACTTTAGATGATATTAAAGGCGATGTGCACATGCATACAACCATGAGTGACGGTGCCTTTAGTTTGCGTGAAATGATTGAAGCTAATATTCAAAAAGGCTATGAATATATGGTTATTACAGATCATTCACGTAGTTTACGTGTAGCACATGGTTTAGAAATTGAGCGTTTATTACGTCAAAATGAAGAAATTAAAGCGATGAATGAGGAATATGATGAAATTGATATTTACTCTGGAACTGAAATGGATATTTTAGCAGATGGTACATTAGATTATCCAGATGAGATATTAGCTCAGCTTGATTATGTTATCGCATCGATTCATCAAAGCTTTAATCAAACGGAAGAACAAATTATGCATCGCTTAGAACAAGCATGCCGTAATCCTTATGTGCGTCATATTGCACATCCAACAGGACGTATTATCGGTCGCCGTGACGGCTATAAAGTTAATATGGATCGATTATTCGAGATAGCGAAAGAAACAGGCACCATTTTAGAAATCAATGCGAATCCATTACGTTTAGATTTAAGTGCAGAAGCGTTACGTCATCATCAAGATATTATGGTAACCATCAATACGGATGCACACCATATCGATAATTTAGAGTTGATGAAGTATGGTATCGCGACCGCGCAAAAAGCTTTTATTGATAAATCACGTGTGTTGAACACTATGAGCAGAGAAGATTTCAAATCATTTATAGAAAATAATAAAAAGCTAAAGAAATAGAGGGATGTCAGTGAGACAGAAGACATTAGATGTGCTTGATTTCGATAAAATCAAAGCACTTGTAGAAAAAGAAGCTGTCAGTGACTTAGGACGAGAAAAAGCAGCGTCAATGTCACCAGCTTCTGATTATCAAACTGTTGTTCATCAAATAGATGAAACAGACGAAATATCTCAAATTTATAATAAGCATCGTTTACCGAGTTTGAGTGGTTTATCTAAAGTGTCACCGCTTATTCATCGTGCGAAAATCGGCAGTATGTTGAACGTACGTGAATTGAACCAGATTAAGCGTTTGATTCAAGTTCAAAATCAATATAAAACATTCTACAGTCAACTCTTAGAAGAAGAGGAAGCTATCAATTATCCGATTTTAGATGAGCGTATGACTCAATTGCCGATTCTTTCGGATTTGTATCAAGAAATTAAACAAAAATGTGATGCTTATGATTTATTTGATGATGCAAGCTATGAACTTCAAAGTATCAGAAGTCGCATTCATAGTACGTCACAACGCATTAAACAAAACTTAGACCGTGTGGTTAAAAGTCAATCGAACCAAAAGAAATTATCAGATTCGATTATTACAGTCAGAAATGATAGACATGTAATTCCAGTAAAAGCGGAATATCGTCAAGATTTCAATGGTATCGTTCATGACCAATCATCTTCAGGTCAAACGTTATATATTGAACCTTCTGCTGTGGTAGAAATGAATAACAAGATCAGTCGACTCCGTAATGATGAGAAAGCAGAAGTCGAACGTATTTTGACGGAGTTGACGTTAGAAGTTGCTGGTGAAGCGGATGCTTGTTTAATTGCAGAGTCTGTAATGGGACAAATCGACTTCTTAACTGCGAAAGCACGATACGGCAGTTCTATTAAAGGTACAAAACCTGAATTTACAGAAGAACGTAAGGTGTATTTACCAAAAGCATTCCATCCATTATTAGATCCAAAAACGGTTGTTGCGAATACTATTGAATTTGTAGATGGCATTCAAACTGTGATTATTACGGGTCCGAATACTGGTGGTAAAACTGTCACATTGAAAACGTTAGGTTTAATCATCGTGATGGCACAATCAGGTTTATTAATTCCAACATTAGACGGTAGTAAGCTTGGTGTCTTTGATAATGTTTATTGTGATATCGGTGATGAACAATCGATTGAACAATCATTATCAACGTTCTCTTCTCATATGAAGAATATTGTAGAGATTTTAAAACATGCAGATCACAACAGTGTGATTCTCTTTGACGAACTTGGTGCTGGTACAGACCCAAGTGAAGGGGCAGCACTCGCAATGAGTATTTTAGATAATGTACAAAAACGCGGTGCATTAGTGATGGCTACGACACACTATCCTGAATTAAAAGCGTATAGTTATAACCGCGATGGTGTCATGAATGCCAGTGTGGAATTCGATGTGAATACGCTCAGCCCAACGTATAAATTATTAATGGGTGTGCCTGGACGTTCAAATGCCTTTGAAATTTCAAGTAAACTCGGTTTAAACGGCAAAATTATTCGTGATGCGAAAGCGATGATTGGACAAGATGAGCAAGAAATCAATAATATGATTGCTTCACTAGAGAAGAATACGAAACGTGTAGATAATCAACGTATTGAATTAGAACAATTATTACGAGAAGCACAAGATTTACACCGTCAATTGAGTCAGAAATATGATCAATATCAAAATTACGAAAAACAATTGATGGATGAAGCGAAAACGAAAGCCAATCAACGTGTTAAAGCTGCGACAAAAGAAGCAGAAGAAATTATTTCAGATTTACGTCAGTTAAGAGATGAGAAAAACGCTGATGTGAAAGAGCACGAGTTGATTGAAAAACGTAAACACTTAGATGAGCAATACGAAGCAACTGACCTTAAACAAAATGTGAAGAAGAAAAAATGGGATGAGATTAAAGCTGGCGACGAAGTCAAAGTCTTAACCTATGGTCAAAAAGGTGAAGTGCTTGAAATCTTGGATGATGAAGAAGCAGTGGTTCAAATGGGCATCATTAAAATGAAATTACCGATTGCCGACTTAGAGAAGAAACAAAAGACACAAGAACCACAAACGAAAATGGTATCACGTTCGAACCGTTCTCCAGTGAAAATGGAGTTAGACTTAAGAGGTTATCGTTATGATGAAGCGGTAACAGCTTTAGATCAGTACCTAGATCAAGCCATGCTCAGCAACTACGAGAATGTTTATATTATTCACGGGAAGGGAACAGGAGCATTGCAGAAGGCAGTGCAACAACATTTGAAACGACATAAAAATATTGCCTCTTACCGCACGGGTACACCAAGTGAAGGTGGCTTCGGTGTAACAGTTGCGACGTTGAAATAATACGATTATGAAAATAATATGAAGAAATATAAAAAAGAATGTGGTTATGAGCAAAGCCGATGCAATTACAAATCGTATCTGATATACTTTGTTCATCATTAAAATTCCTAAGGAGGAACGATATTTATGGCATTAATTAAAGTTACTGATTCAGACTTTAACGAACAAGTTCAAAATGGTGTTAAATTAGTAGATTTCTGGGCAACTTGGTGTGGACCTTGTAAAATGATTGCACCTGTATTAGAAGAATTAGCTCAAGATTTCGACGGTAAAGCTGACATCTTAAAATTAGATGTTGACGAAAATCCTAACACTGCAGCTAAATTCGAAGTAATGAGTATCCCAACTCTAATCGTTTTCAAAGATGGAGAACCTGTTGATAAAGTTGTAGGTTTCCAACCTAAAGAAAACTTGGCTGAAGTATTAAACAAACACCTATAATTTTAAAATAATGCCGAGTTTCGGCGATTATGGTTGAAACTTCACGTTAAATATCGAATCAATCATTACAATAATGCGAGACCAGAATATAGTGTTCTGGTCTTTTTCATATGGAAATTTAATGCGTTGGTTAAGCAAGCCAGTCGCTCGTATAAGCTGGTATTTGTTATAATAGTAAATTGAATTTCATAGTAAATCTATCAAACTTTAGGAGAAGGGAGGTTAATCGTTGGAAGATTATAAAGAAAAGATTAAACAGAAACTATCAGTGGTTCCGTTTGAACCTGGCTGTTATTTAATGAAAGACCGCAATGATCAAGTCATTTATGTCGGGAAAGCTAAACGTCTGCGTAATCGATTGCGTTCTTATTTCACAGGTGCGCACGATGCGAAGACGACACGTTTAGTAGGAGAAATCCGTAATTTTGAATTTATCGTTACAGATAGTGAAACGGAATCGTTATTGTTAGAGCTGAATTTAATTAAACAATATCAACCTCGTTACAATATCTTGTTGAAAGATGATAAGAGCTATCCTTTCATTAAAATTACGAGAGAAAAATATCCACGTTTGTTGGTTACAAGAACTGTTAAAAAAGGGACAGGTAAATACTTTGGTCCTTATCCAAACGCATATTCAGCAGTAGAAACGAAAAAATTGTTAGACCGTATTTATCCATTCCGTAAATGTGATAAAATGCCGGATAAATTATGTTTGT
The DNA here is from genome assembly GCF_001812305.1 of Staphylococcus sp. HMSC056G08. NCBI lineage: Bacteria > Bacillati > Bacillota > Bacilli > Caryophanales > Staphylococcaceae > Staphylococcus > Staphylococcus sp. HMSC056G08. The sequence goes on along the minus strand of NZ_KV808525.1, from coordinate 148,823 downwards.
ATTATCACATCGGTCAATGCTTAGGTCCCTGTGTCTATGACGTAGATGAACAACAATATGCGCAAATGATTCAAGAAGTGACTGAGTTCTTAAATGGTGAAGATAAAACAATTCTTAAGAACTTAGAAGATCGCATGATGGCAGCGAGTGAACAATTAGACTTTGAACAAGCCAAAGAGTATCGTGATTTGATTCAACATATTCATAACTTGACGAAAAAACAAAACATCATGTCGACAGATAATAAAGCACGTGATGTATTTGGTTATAGTGTGTCGAAAGGTTGGATGTGTGTTCAAGTCTTCTTTGTCAGAAACGGGAATATGATTCAACGTGATACAACAATGATTCCACTTCAACAAACAGAAGAAGAGGAGTTCTATACGTTTATCGGTCAATTCTATCAATTGAATCAACATCTTTTACCGAAAGAAGTGCATGTGCCGAAAAATTTGGATGCTAACATGATTCAATCGGTTGTAGATACAAAAATTGTGCAACCAGTCAGAGGCCAAAAGAAAGATTTAGTTGAGATGGCGAATCATAACGCTGAAATTTCATTAGAAAATAAATTCGAATTGATTGCGAGAGACGAGTCTAGAACAATCAAAGCGATTGAAGAGCTTGGAGAACAAATGGGAATTCAAACGCCGATTCGTATTGAAGCGTTTGATAACTCTAACATTCAAGGTGTTGATGCAGTGTCTGCGATGGTTACTTTTGTTGATGGTAAACCAGATAAAAAAGGATACCGCAAATATAAAATTAAAACGGTTGATGGCCCGGATGATTATAAATCCATGCAAGAAGTGATCCGTAGACGTTATACACGTGTATTGAACGATGGTTTACCGTTACCTGATCTTATTATTGTCGATGGCGGTAAAGGACAGATGTCTGTAGCTATTGATGTACTTGAGAATGAATTAGGATTAGATATTCCTGTCGCAGGCTTACGTAAAAATGATAAGCATAGAACGTCAGAACTGTTGTATGGTGTAAACGCAGAAGTAGTTCCGCTTAAGAAGAACAGTCAAGCGTTCTATTTACTGCAACGAATTCAAGATGAAGTCCACCGTTTTGCGATTACATTCCATAGACAAACAAGACAAAAACATGGTTTGACGTCTGTGTTAGATAATATTGATGGTATCGGACCAAAACGTAAAACGAAGTTGTTAAGAACGTTTGGTTCTGTGAAGAAAATGAAAGCAGCCACGGTTGCGGAGCTTCAAGAAATTGGTTTTCCTAAAAAGATAGCTGAGAATTTACTACAAGAATTAAATAAGGAAGAACAAAAAAGTTAGAAGCGGTATATTCTGAAGTGAAAGCTGAAGGAGGTGCCGCTTTCAGCTTAATTTTAAGTCTATTTGAAGCTGAATTTAAACTAAGATTGAAAAAAATCCATTGATAATAATTCTCATGCCCAAAAGGCTGTGAAAAAATGTTACAATATCGTTAACGAGATTTTATTTTTTTAGGTGCGTTTGTAAACGCTTTCTAAATGAAAACGATTCTCACTTAATGTGTAATTGAATACAATTGCCTCGATTGTAAGGGATTGCAGCGGTCATCGGTTCAGCATATACAGCTAAGATAGGGGTCCATACATAGAGAAAAATGGCGCTGAGCTGCCGTGCTGATTGCAGTGTTTTACAACTCCCAGCAGGGCTGTTCGTTGGTGGTTGAGTCATTTGTATTGATTTTACTTAATTTTGTGAGCATTTGGAGCATTTCAACAAACCTGAAAATGAAATCAATTAATATCATTTGTTTCACAGGGGGGACTTCCTTTTGGGTTATACTAAGAATCAATTTTATTTAAGACGCATACACTCGTTACTAGGGGTTATTCCGATCGGTGCATTCTTATTAGTGCATTTGACAGTTAACCACCAAGCGACTAAAGGAGCAGGAGCTTTCAACCAAGCAGCAGGATTTATGGAATCATTACCATTCTTGTTAGCACTTGAAATCTTCTTAATTTACTTACCAATTCTTTATCATGCGTTATACGGTATTCACATTGCATTCACGGCTAAAGAGAACGTCGGCCATTATTCATGGTTCAGAAACTGGATGTTCTTATTACAACGTATCACAGGTGTTTTAGCGTTTATCTTTATCGCAATCCACTTCTATCAAACAAAAGTGGAAATGTGGTTAGGGCATAAAGAACTAGGATTCAACATGATGCAAGACTACTTAAGCAATCCATTCTGGTTAATCTTCTACCTTGTTTTAACAGTAGCAGTAATTTTCCACTTTGCGAACGGTTTATGGTCATTCCTAGTAACATGGGGTGCCTTACAATCAGCTAAATCACAACGCGTATTTACATGGGTATCATTAGTAGTATTCGTTATTGTTTCTTACATCGGTGTAAGTGCAATCTTAGCGTTCGTATAAGAGCAATAGCATAGCGTAAATAAAGGTTATATTTTCAGGGAGTGACATTTATATGGCAGAGAAAAAAGTTATTGTTGTCGGTGGAGGACTTGCCGGTCTGATGTCAACAATTAAAATAGCAGAACAAGGTGTACATGTTGATTTATTCTCAGTAGTACCCGTAAAACGTTCGCACTCTGTGTGTGCGCAAGGGGGTATTAACGGAGCGGTTAATACAAAAGGTGAAGGCGACTCACCTTGGATCCACTTTGACGATACAGTTTATGGCGGGGACTTCTTAGCGAACCAACCACCAGTTAAAGCAATGGCGGATGCAGCACCGAAAATCATCCACTTATTAGACCGCATGGGTGTAATGTTCAACAGAACACCTGAAGGTTTACTTGACTTCCGTCGTTTCGGCGGTACGTTGCATCACAGAACGGCATATGCTGGTGCAACAACTGGTCAACAGTTATTATATGCATTAGATGAACAAGTTCGTAAGTTCGAAGTAGACGGTCTTGTGACAAAATACGAAGGTTGGGAATTCTTAGGTGTTGTGAAAGACGAAAACAACGCAGCGCGTGGTATCGTCGCACAAAACTTAACAGATGCGAAAATCGATGCATTCCGTTCTGATGCAGTAGTTATGGCAACAGGCGGTCCTGGTATTATCTTCGGTAAAACTACAAACTCAATGATCAATACAGGTTCAGCAGCATCTATCGTGTATCAACAAGGTGCAGTTTATGCGAACGGTGAATTTATCCAAATCCACCCAACAGCGATTCCTGGTGACGACAAATTACGTTTAATGAGTGAATCAGCACGTGGTGAAGGTGGACGTATTTGGACTTATAAAGACGGTAAACCTTGGTATTTCTTAGAAGAGAAATATCCGGATTACGGTAACTTAGTACCTCGTGACATCGCAACACGTGAAATCTTCGACGTATGTGTGAACCAAAAATTAGGTATCAATGGTGAAAACATGGTATACCTAGATTTATCACACAAAGATCCGCATGAATTAGACGTTAAATTAGGCGGTATCATCGAAATTTATGAAAAATTCACAGGCGATGACCCACGTAAAGTACCAATGAAAATCTTCCCAGCAGTTCACTATTCAATGGGTGGATTATACGTAGACTATGATCAAATGACTACAATTGACGGTTTATTCGCAGCAGGTGAATGTGACTTCTCACAACACGGCGGTAACCGTTTAGGTGCTAACTCATTATTATCAGCGATTTATGGCGGTACAGTAGCTGGACCGAATGCTGTAAAATATATCGACACTGTTGAACATTCATATACTGAATTAGACGACAGTCTTTACCAAGACTTAATCGATAAAGAACAAAAACGTTTTGACGATTTATTAAACATGAGAGGGACAGAAAATGCCTTCAAACTTCACCGTGAACTTGGTGAAATCATGACGAAAAACGTAACAGTTGTTCGTGATAACAAACGTTTACTAGAAACAGATGAAAAAATTCTTGAGTTGATGAGACGTTATCAAGATATTGACATGGAAGATACACAAACTTGGAGTAACCAAGCTGTATTCTTCACACGCCAATTATGGAATATGTTAGTACTTGCTCGTGTGATTACAATCGGTGCATATAACCGTAACGAATCACGTGGTGCACACTACAAACCAGAATTCCCTGATCGTAACGACGAAGAGTGGTTAAAAACAACAAAAGCGTTTTACGAAGGTATCGATAATCCACCAAGATTCGAATACGAAGATGTGGATATCAGCTTAATTCCACCACGTAAACGTGACTACTCATCTAAATCAAAATCTAGTAAAGAAGATTCAAGTAAGGAAGAAGGGAGCAAATCATAATGGCAGAAGAAGTTAAAGATGAAGCGGTTCAACAACCAGCTCAAAATAGCTCTAAAACTGTAACTTTAATCATTAAGCGACAAGATACTGCGGACTCACAGCCATATGAAGAAAAATTTGAAATTCCTTATCGTGAGAATTTAAACGTGATTGCTTGTTTGATGGAAATCAGACGTAATCCGTATAATACAAAAGGGGAAAAAGTTGCGCCGGTAACATGGGACATGAACTGTTTAGAGGAAGTCTGCGGTGCTTGTTCAATGGTTATCAATGGTCATGCACGTCAAGCATGTTCAGCGATTGTAGACCAATTAGAACAACCTATCCGTTTAGAACCAATGAGCACATTCCCAATCGTACGTGACTTACAAGTTGATCGTTCTCGTATGTTCGATAACTTAAAACGTATGAAAGCATGGGTACCGATTGACGGTACGTATGACTTAGGTCCTGGACCACGTATGCCTGAGAAAAAACGTCAAACAGCGTATGAATTATCTAAATGTATGACATGCGGTGTGTGTTTAGAAGTTTGTCCTAACGTAACAAGTAAAAACGAATTCGTAGGGGCACAAGCAATTTCACAAGTACGTTTATTCAACTTGCATCCAACAGGTTCAATGACTAAAGACGAACGCTTAGACGCTTTAATGGGCGGCGGCGGACTTCAAGAATGCGGTAACTCACAAAACTGTGTGAATGCTTGTCCTAAAGGTATTCCTTTAACAACTTCAATCGCAGCGTTGAACAGAGAAACTTCATTCTACATGTTCAAATCATTCTTTGGTTCTGACCACCAAGTACAATAATTTGATAATAAATCAAGAGGCAGGAGTGCGACTCCTTGCCTCTTTTTTAGTGGAAGAAAGGAAGTCGAAGATGAAAATCAGAACAGAACAATCAAATGATGAACAAGCTATAGAACGATTGATTCAAGCAGCTTTTGATACTGTTGAGATGAGTGATCAGACGGAACATCTATTAGTCCAACGTTTAAGAAAAAGTACCGCTTATGTACCTGAACTCTCTTTGGTCGCTCTATCAGAACAAGAGGAGATTATCGGTCATATTATGATGTCTAAGATTACTATTGGGTTTGAAACGCCGTCATTAGCGCTTGCACCATTAAGTGTAGCGCCGAATTATCAAAGACAAGGCGTAGGAACGAAGTTGGTTGAAACAGCATTAGAAACCGCAAGACAACTAGGTTATCAATCAGTTGTAGTTTTAGGTGACCCAACTTATTATCAGAAGTTCGGGTTTGAACTGGCTGCGGCTTATCATATTTTTGGACCAATGAAAGAGATGGAACCTTATTTAATGATTTTGGAATTGAAGGAAAATGTGCTAATGAATATGAGTGGAGAGGTACATTATTCTGAAGCTTTTAATCTTTAAAGCGTTTTCGTCTACATTTTGTCTCGTGAAACCAAATAACCATTCATGCAATCTAATTCAGGGTTATGATAAAATATAGTCTAAGAATGCTTTAGTGTGAGGATGAAAAAGACATGAATAAACCCATCGGAGTAATTGACTCAGGAGTCGGCGGCCTCACTGTAGCCAAAGAAATAATACGTCAGCTGCCAAATGAAACGATCTATTATCTTGGTGATAGTGCCAGATGTCCATATGGACCAAGAGATGGCAAGCAAGTATGTGATTTCACGGTACAGCTTGCGAATAAATTAATGGAATATGATATTAAAATGCTGGTTATCGCATGTAATACCGCAACGGCTGTCGCATTAGATACGTTGAAAGCCTTATTACCGATTCCGGTAATTGGTGTAATTGAACCTGGTTCACGTACTGCGATTATGACGACACAAAATAATAAAGTAATGGTGTTGGGTACTGAAGGGACAATTAAATCAGAAGCTTATACAAAACATATACAAGCGATTAATCCGCATGTTGAAGTCACAGGAGTTGCATGTCCGGATTTTGTACCTTTAGTGGAACAAATGCGTTATCATGATCCCGTCGCAACAAATATTGTGATTCATCAGACGTTAAAACAATATAGAAATAATGATGCTGATACGGTAATTTTAGGATGTACGCATTATCCGTTACTCTTCCAACCGATTTATGATTATTTCGGTGGTAATAAAACTGTGATATCATCTGGTTTAGAAACAGCACGTGAGGTCAGTGCGTTATTGACGTTCAGTCATGAACATGCGCATTATACCCCACATCCGAAACATCGCTTCTTTGCGACAGGGGATACAAAACATATCCAATACATCATTGGACAATGGTTAAAAATAGATAATGTTGAAGTAACACATGTGAAAGTGGATTAATATTGAGGTGAAGGACATGGAAGATTTAGTAATTGCGACAAACAACAAAGGAAAAATCAACGACTTTAAAGTCATCTTTCCTGAATACAATGTGATTGGTATCAGTGAATTAATTTCAGACTTTGATGTCGAAGAAACAGGGACAACATTTGAAGAAAATGCAAAATTAAAATCTGAGGCAGCAGCTAAAGCGTTAGGCAAACGTGTCATCGCAGACGACAGTGGCTTAACAGTGGATGCGCTAAATGGGGAACCTGGTATTTATTCAGCGCGTTATGCTGGAGAAGATAAAGATGATAATGCGAATATTGAAAAGTTATTAGAGAAATTAAAAGGTAACAGCCGCCACCGTACGGCAGAATTCGTTTGTGTCATCAGCATGAGTGCACCAGGCGAAGAAACTGTGACATTTGAAGGCACAGTCAGCGGTGTAATTACAATGGAAAAATTAGGTGAACATGGTTTCGGTTATGATCCGATATTCTATGTACCAAGAATGCATAAAACAATGGCACAATTAACGGATCAAGAAAAAGGTGAAATCAGCCATAGACGTCAAGCAATTGATAAATTAAAAGCTTATTTAAAGGGTGATCAAATTTGAGACGTTGGATTATTGTAAGTGACAACCACACAGAGTCTGGTATTTTATTTGAAGTGGTGAACCACTATGACCAAGTTGATGTTGCGTTGCATTTAGGTGATTCAGAGTTCCAATATGATGATACAGAATTAAGTTTATACCATCGTGTTAAAGGTAACTGTGATTTCTATCCAGAGTTTCCAAATGAAAATGTCATCAGTGATGAAGGTTTGCGTGTTTTCTATACACATGGACATTTATACAGAGTGAATACGACACGTCAACTTCTAGCTGAAAAAGCCAAAGAAGAAAATTGTCAGTTAGCCTTTTATGGACATACACATATTGCTCGTTATGAAGAAATAGAAGGGGTACATGTGATTAATCCAGGCAGTATTTCACAATCAAGAAGTATGATGGAAGAAACTTATGCTGAACTTTTAGTAGACAGTCAAAATGTCACATTGAATTTCAGAAATAGAAATCATGACATTATTGAAACAGTTGAATTTAAAGTAAACGGTTAAAATTGAAAAAATAACTAAAAATAATGATGCTGAAGGGTGAAAATTTACATCCTCCAGCATCTTTTTTATTAGATTTGTTTGACTGCGAAATAATTATTTTCATCATCCGCAAAGTTGAAGACTCTGCCTTGAGGCATGTCGACTAAATCACCGACTGTGATGTCTTTGTCTTGATAATCTTGATAGAGTTGTTCAATATCATCTGTCGCAAACATTAAAGAAGGTGTTTCTGTACTAATGCCTAAATCTAATGATTGTATCTTTTGTTTGTTGTGGAGGACAATGGCTGTTTGTGCGTCACTTGATGGTCGCAGTACAATGGTACGCATACCATGTTGTTCTGTATCGGATGAAACAGTGAAACCTAATTTTTCTGTCCAAAAAGCTTTGGCTGTTTCTTGATCATTCACATATAGCATGACTTCGTCTAAACGTTGAATCATTTTAACACCTCGAGTTTCTTTTTTTAACTTATCATCATATCCCCGCTTATTTGTTGTTTGAAACTACAAATAAAAGGTATGATTAGAATGCAGTACATTAAATAAAAAGGGGATTGATTATGACTCAATTATATCCATATTTAGCGTTTAACAATACTAAAGAGGCATTAAAATATTATGAAGAGGTTTTTGGCGCAACTGATATTCAACGTTTAGCTGTTGATCCATCACAAGCTGAAAACTTTGGTGTGAGTGAAGAAGAAGCGGACAATAAAACAATGCATTCTGAATTTACAATTGCAGGTGTGACATTATACGCATCTGATGCGTTCGGTAAAGATGTTCAAATCAACGAAGGTATTTCTTTATTAATTGATTATGATATTAATGATGAAGCGGATGCAAAACGTGTAGAAGCTTTATATGACAAAGTAAAAGATGATGAATCTGTACATGTAGATATGCCACTAGCAGAACAATTCTGGGGCGGTAAAATGGGTTCATTTACAGATAAATATAATGTACGTTGGATGTTGCACGGACAAGATCATTCAAAACAATAAAAGAAAATAATAGATAAAAGCTGAAATAAGCATCCATGTCTTAATAAAACCGACATGGATGCTTATTTTTGTTAAAGGTATGATAATTACCAGAAAAAGTTTTTGAGAATAAAATAACCAATCACACTTATAACGATTATCCACAAGATGATAATCAAAACACCCGCATACCAATTTTGTGAAAGGATATTTTTATTGAGTTTAGATGCTTTTCGACGATTATCTTGAAGAATAGGTTCAGGTATTAATTTTAAGCACAAGGCAATACCTAATGGCACAATAATAATATCATCTAGATAACCTAAAACAGGGATGAAATCAGGAATCAAATCAATCGGACTTAATGCATAAGCAACGATACAGACTGCAAGTATTTTAACGGTCATTGGTGTGCGTTGATCCTTCGATGATAAATAGAGTACTAGCAATTCTTGGTTCATTTTAGCGACAAATGATTTCAAAGCAGGTAAGAAATTGATATTCATAAATGTAGTCTCTCTTTATTGTTTTAGTTTATTTAGCTTCAAAGCAAGTTGACCTGTTACTATCGCATCGGTTAAAGCATCTTCAGGTTCATAGTTTTCTAAGTTAAAGTATGTCTTTAAAGTGTCGAATTTATGATTAGGTGTATCTTTCACTAACTTTCTCGCAAGAGGGAGTGTATCTAGCACAGTATATTCAGGCATATCTATATTAAAGTCGTCGAAATAACGTAATAGGAATTTCATAGAGAAAGTTGCCGCATGTGCTACGATTTGTTTATCTCCAATAAATGTACGAATGGCTTCTATATCTTCTTTTTCAATAAAATCTTTGTCTTCTAAGAACTCATTCGTAACACCTGTCATTTGTATCACTTTTCTTGTTAATAAGCGTGTAGGTCGAAAGTATTTCATATATTGGTTTATCATTTGACCATTTTTAAATTCGACGAGTGCGATTTGAAAAGCATCATGAAAATCAGAGCTTAAACCGGTTGTTTCAATTTTGAGTGTGACAAAGTGGTCCGCAAGTGTTTGTGATTTTATATAATGAATCGGCAATCTTTTGCGTTGTTTTAATTCAGCTTCTAATTCTTTAATATACTTTTCTTTAAGTCTTAATTTCATGACAAGTAATTCATTTTCTGTTTTTAAACGTTTCAATTCTTCTTCTTGATCCACATCGCCACCTCCATCAGTTAAAGTGTATAACTATTTTACAATAAAATAGTAGGAGGGTGCTTAGATTAAGGTCGTGAGAAAAGTAATCCATAAATTCGAACACAAAAAAGAGAAGACCTTATTAGATCTTCTCGCTAAAACAATATGGTGAATGTTTGGCTTTATATTAGATACCAAAGAGTTTACTTACAATGCTAGCACCGTTTGTGATGATGTCTACGATGTTTTTACCTAATTCTAAGTTTTGGCCGTTTTGAGCTGCTTCAATTGTAGCTTGGATTGCGTTGAATAAACCTTCCATGATTGTCACCTCAATATTTGTATTGTTTAAGGTTAAGTGGAATACCAACCTTTGATATCTCTACTATACAATCATCTTTTATCTAATTGGGCTAAATTCCTTAACTCACAATGTTCTATGCATACCCGTGGTATATCTGACAGATTCTTGACACTTAGGCATTCCTAACTGTTCTCTACTTGAGAAAAGTGATATACTTGTCATGATAAGTGCAATACAACTTCTAAAGTGAAAAATCATAACAGAAATTATTATGAATGGTATTGATTTAAATACTTTAATTAGATATAATAATTCTTGTGTTAAAAAATTATGTCCTGGTAGCTCAGCTGGATAGAGCAATGGCCTTCTAAGCCATCGGTCGGGGGTTCGAATCCCTCCCAGGACGTCACTTAAAGCCTGTAACCTTTGTGGTTATGGGTTTTTTCTTATTTATCAGCAATTTTTTTAAGTAATTCTATGATTTCATCATTTTGTTTGATTATCTTGTCTCTTTGCGCGATGTGTATAAAATTTTGCTTTTGTTGAGACATGTAGTAGTTAAATTGTGCTTGTTTCTCTATATTGAAAGTGAATTGTCCCATTACATGATAGAAGTTATCGAAATTAGCGAAAATTTGTTGGAACTTAAATGCTTCTATTGTTGTTTCGGTTGGATTAGGTATACCTTGTGTTCTAAAGAAATCAATCAATTTATCATGTTGTATTTGTTCTGGTGTCTTTTCCTCACCTAAAATTCCTCTTTCTTGAAATATATGTTCCAAGTCTTGATAAAACTTTTCTTTATTAAATTTAAAGATTTCCTTGTAAAGCTTTATAAAGTGGCGCTTATCTTCAATACTCAATTCTTTCCATTGTTTTTTCTGTTTTTTATCAAGTTCTGCAAGAATGCTTCCTTCAATGAAGCTTTCTCGAAATCCTAATTGTTCCATCTTAATACCTCCTAATTGATATGAGTATATTTTAAAAAAAGATGCACCAACTAAGGTACATCTTTTTAATAGATCGAATTTATCTCACTGGTATTTTTTTATAGTACTTATCATCAGAAAATTTTGTGTTTGTTCTGATACGTTGGTTGATGACTTCTTCTTGTTCGTATTCACTTAAAGTACTCATATAAGGTTTTGGTGGTTGTTCACCAAACTTCTCAATGTATGACTGATACGCGCGTTTTAAACGTGGATTCATTGAATTCAACTCCCTTTAAACATTAATACATCTCTTATAATGTATTTACCCTTAATCTATTGATTATAGTCTAAGGGTGATTTAAATACATGCGAACTTAATTATATGCCAGGTATAAACGATAGGCAAATGAGCTATTGGGGTGAGAGTTTCACTATAGGACGTCCTTTAATATAAATAATGTCTCCTTTATCGAGTGAAACAGACTTGGTGAAGTTCTTTTTTAAGATTTCATTATATTTAGGACCATCTTTTTTGCTGCTTGTGACGATAAAGTTCCCGCTGTTATCTGATTTGATTTTATACTTACCAGGTTTAACATCGGTACCGACGATATAAGTACTAGGTGTGAGACTTGTGCGCATCTTATGTTTTTCTGGTGCGACGATATATTCAGTGTGATTTGCTTTTTCTTTTTCATTCAATACGAGCGTGTGACCTTCGACAAGATACGTTGTAAATGAAGAGGGGCCAGAAGTTTTTGAAAGGAATTGACTCTCTGCTTCCTTATCAAAAGGGTTTTTCATTGTGATAATTCCAGACGACGATTTGCCGGTAGGAGTAATACGGTAATATCCAGGCTCAATGTCTTGGCCTACTTTTAATGCTTCAGCTTTTGATTTGATCGTTTTGCCTGAAGCGGTTGTAGGTTTAAAATCGACCGGGAAATAGTCATGTTCATATTCGTATCCTTTAGATTTTATCTCATCACGAGAATAGTGGTGTTCTGTATCTTGATTTTGACTTGTGTCTTGTTTTGGTTGAGGTGCAGGTTTTGGTTTATCTCTTTTGTCTAAGAAGGACAGTTTATCTTTGAAAGAAAACTTTGTATTGATGTTTTTGTAGAGTGATTGATCCGTGAAAATACCCACAAAACAAATGAGACCTAACAATAAAGAACTCAATGTAATAGTCAATTTGAATTTGTATCGAGCTTGTTTACCTAAAGCGTTTAATGTAAAGAATAAAAAGATAATAAAGACAAGAGTGAATAGCAGCCATAAAGTTAAAAAGGTAGTCGCGGTGAAGGTCATATTTTTATCCTCCCATACCCAAATAGGTGATTGATATTTGTTTATATTCTTTAGTATATCTAACAAAATATAGTTTCACAATTAAATGTTGGATGGGTTAATTGCTTAAATCTTGTAAGAGACGTATAGTGCTATTGCAAGATATTATAAATTCAACTACCATGAGGAATAATGGGGGTGAAACAATGAAGTATGAAACGATACTGTTAGATTTTGATGATACGATTGTGGACTTTCATGATGCAGAAGACCAAGCATTCTTTCATTTAGCCAAAGAATATCAACTTGATCCGACATATCAAAATTTAGCGTTATTTAAAGAAGTGAATCAAGCGCATTGGGAAGCGTTTCAAGAGAATAAGTTAACAAAAGAAGAAGTGCTGACTGAGCGTTTTATTAATTATTTTGATCGTTTTGGGATGCAGGTAAATGGACATGAAGCGGATGTGATGTTCCGTGATGGTCTTGCGACAGCACTGGTAAAGTATTTTCCCGATACTTTAGATGCCATTCAATATATGGCAGATCATGCGAAGCTTTATATCGTGACGAATGGTGTTGAAGATACGCAATTACGCAGACTGACCCAAACACCGCTTGAATCGATGATTAATGATATTTTTATTTCAGAAGTGACAGGTTTCCAAAAACCGATGCCGGAATTCTTTGATTATGTATTTGACCGTATAGATGCGGATCGTGAGCGTACATTGATTATCGGTGATTCGCTAACATCTGATATCCAAGGTGGTATTAATGCAGGTGTTGCGACATGCTGGTTTAACTATAGAGGTAAAGAAAATACAACGCAGATTCAGCCAGACTATGAAATTAAAAACTTAAATGAAATCAAATCGATTTTATAATAGAAATACGGCCTTGCATCACCACATGCAAGGCCGTATTTTTATGTTTTAATAGTGATTTTTATTAAATGCCAATGTTGTTTGTGTATCTTAGTGGCCTGGTTCCCAAATCAATACATCATAACCTTCTGGGTTCTTTGCTTCGACATCTTTGAAACCATGTCTGATAAAGAAATCTTTAGATTGGTTTCTTGCGATAGCTTTAATTGGTAAGTGTTTTTCTTTCGCAAAGTTTACTAATTCTGTGCCCAGTCCTCTTGATTGATAATTAGGTAATACTTCTAGTTTCCATAATACTAAGTAATGATCGTAGTCAGGGAAGTATTGTTCTTCAACTTCGCCATTTTCATATAACGCCATTCTCGCTGCAATTTTCTCCCCGACAAAAATGCCGTAAAATGGTGATTCTGAACTTGCGTCAATCATTTCACCCGCAAATTCATCAATAAAGGCGAGGTTAGGATTACTTGTTTCTCTAAAGTTCTCAAACAATTCATCCGTCTTATAGTTAATATCTAAGTGTTTTATGTTGCCCATTTTATTTCTCCCCCTTTTGTTTTCTTAAGTATATTATATATTAAATAGCGCTTACACGCATTGAATACGATAAGCCGTTAAATTGTGTTATATAGAAATAGACATTATACTATGATTGAGAAAACACAGTAGTTAAGGAGAAAAGTGTATGGATTGTTTAACCGCAAATATCAATGAGAATGATCAGTTTCTGACAAAATTAAAATCAAGCGATTCAGTGCTTAATTCATTTTACCAATATGATGCGATGTCTCCTGAAAGCTTTAAAGAAGCTTTAAACAAGCCAAGCAACGGCAGGGAGAAAGCATTAGCTTCTATTATTGGTGAATATATGTCAGATTTAGATTTATCTGATCAACAAAGAGAGAGTATTGATAAATTAAGTCGAGGAGCTAAAGTAGTCATCGGTGGACAACAAGCAGGGTTGTTCGGGGGACCGCTGTATACTTTTCATAAAATATTATCGATTGTTAATTTAAGTCTTCAAGTAGAAGATGAATATCAAAAAGAAGTAGTGCCGGTCTTTTGGATAGCCGGAGAGGACCACGACTTTGATGAAGTGAATCACACGTATGTCTTTAATCCAAAAAAAGCGATGTTGCAGAAGGTAAAGTATCATACTATGACACCGCCTGAAAGTAACGTTTCACGCTATACGCCTGATAAGGAAGCACTAATTGAAGCATTAGATCAATTTATGGGGCAGCTTCAAGAAACAGAACATACGAAAGTACTGCATGAGACAATGTTGTCTCTAATTCAAAAATATGAAACGTGGACGGATATTTTCAAAGCGTTATTACACACAGTCTTCAAAGATTACGGTGTACTATTCATTGATGCGCAAGATCCGAAATTGCGTCAGCTTGAACAACCGATATTAAAAGAAATGTTGAAACAACATGGAGCGGTAGATAATGCCTTTAGACAACAACAAGCACGTACAGTAGAAGCAGGGTTCAGTCAGATGATTCAAACTGACACGAATGTGCATCTATTCTTACATGAAGAAGACATGCGTCAATTATTGACTTTTGAAGATGATAAGTTCTATACAAGTAAGTCTCAAACTGGGTATACAGAAGCGGAATTACTTGAAATCTTAGAACAAGAACCTGAACGTTTTTCAAACAACGTGGTGACACGACCGATTATGGAAGAGTGGTTGTTCAATACGCTCAGCTTTATCGGCGGTCCAAGTGAAATTAAATACTGGGCAGAATTAAAAGGTGCATTTGATGTCTTAGATGTAGACATGCCGATTGTCTTGCCACGTATGAAAATAACTTATTTAACACCACGCGTTGAAAAACTATTGAATCGCTATGAAATTAATACTGAAGATGTGATTACCAATGGTATTGATGATGAGAAAGATAAGTTTATCAGAGCGCATGCATCTGATAATTTCCTAGAACAATTAGACGCGCTTCAAGAGAATCAGCAAGAAGTCTATAAGCAGTTATTAGCTGAAGTAAAAGATAATGAAGATAATAAGAATTTAGTGATTAAAAATAATCAAATTCATCATACGCAGTATGATTATCTTAGAAAACGTTATTTCCATAATATCGAGAGGGAAAATGCGATCAGCATGAAACATTTTAGAGAAATTAACGATGCTCTCCACCCAATGGGCGGTCTTCAAGAAAGAATCTGGAATGCGCTACAAATTATGAATGATTTTGGGATGGATGTGTTCAGTCCCTCCACCTATCCACCACTTCGTTACACTTTAAATCAAATTATTATCAAACCTTAGGGAATCAAGGGTTTAGCCCGTGCTCGCAGTCTTGAGCACGGGCTATTTTTATGCTAAAAATGAATTTTTTTCGATATGTTCACATAAATAGTGGAGGATAGTGGTGAGTTGTGGTAAATTATAAATAAGGTGAGGTGATATAAATGTTCATGGGTGAGTACGAACACCAATTAGACGCAAAAGGACGCATGATTGTACCATCTAAATTCAGATACGAATTGAATGAACGTTTTATTATTACCAGAGGCCTTGATAAATGTTTGTTCGGTTACACTATGGAAGAATGGCAGAATATTGAGGAGAAAATGAAGTCATTACCGATGACAAAACGAGACGCACGTAAGTTTATGCGTATGTTCTTCTCAGGTGCTGTTGAAGTGGAACTTGATAAACAAGGGCGTATTAATATCCCTAAAAATTTAAGGGAGTACGCTAATTTAACTAAGGAATGTACAGTGATCGGTGTTTCTAGCCGCATCGAAATTTGGGACAGATCTACATGGAACGCTTTCTATGAAGAATCTGAAGACAGTTTCGAAGATATCGCTGAAGATTTGATAGACTTTGATTTTTAAATGGAGGAATGAAAGTGTTTCATCACGTAAGTGTCATGTTAAAAGAAACCATTGACGAATTAAATATAAAAGAAGATGGTGTGTATGTAGACTGTACACTTGGTGGAGCAGGCCATGCCCTTTATTTATTAAATCAACTCAATGACAAAGGACATTTGATTGCGATAGACCAAGATATGACAGCAATTGAAAATGCGAAAGAGGTCTTAAAGGACCACTTAGATCGTGTCACTTTTGTGCACAGTAATTTCAGAGAAATCAATCAAATCCTTGATGATTTGAACATTGACAAAGTAGACGGCATTTATTATGACTTAGGCGTTTCAAGCCCACAGTTAGACGTGCCGGAGCGAGGATTCAGTTATCACCAAGATGCTAGATTAGATATGCGTATGGACCAGACACAACCTTTATCAGCTTATGAAGTTGTGAATGACTGGCCTTATGAAAGTTTAGTCAGAATCTTCTATCGTTATGGTGAAGAGAAATTCTCTAAACAGATTGCCAGAAGAATTGAAAAAACAAGAGAACATGAACCCATTGAAACAACTTTACAGCTGGTTGACGTTATTAAAGAAGGTATTCCTGCTAAAGCAAGACGTAAAGGCGGGCATCCTGCGAAGCGTGTCTTCCAAGCTATCAGAATTGCTGTAAATGATGAATTGAAAGCTTTCGAGGACTCATTAGAGCAAGCAATTGAAAGAGTCAAAGTACACGGACGCATTTCAGTGATTACTTTCCATTCGTTGGAAGACCGTTTATGCAAACAAATCTTCCAAGAATATGAAAAAGGCCCTGAAGTTCCCCGTGGTTTACCTATTATTCCAGAGGAATATACACCGAAACTAAAACGTGTTAACCGCAAACCGATTACAGCAACCGATGATGATTTAGCAGAAAATAACCGCGCTCGCAGTGCGAAATTGCGTGTAGCAGAGATTTTAAAATGATAGGAGAGTGACAAACTGCTATGGCTGTAGAAAGAATCTATGAACCTTATACCGAACAATATGAACCCGCCAGACAAACCCCAGAAGTCAATCCATCGCCGACTAAGAAAGTTAAGCGCAAGGTTGTCGTACAACTCACTAAATTTGAGAAGGTATTATACATATCTTTAGTCGCAGTGATTGCAATGATCAGTATTTATATACTTTCATTAAAAATGGATGCTTATGATACTAAGGGTAAAATTGCTGATTTAGATTATAAAATCGAACAACAATCAAGTCAGAACAGCGCATTAAAATCAGAAATCAAAAAGAACTCTTCTTATGAACGCATTTACGATAAAGCTCAAAAACAAGGCATGAGCTTAAAGAACGATAATGTAAAGGTAGTGCGTAATAATGCCGAAGCGAAAAATTAAAATTAAAAAAAATAAAATAGGGGCAGTCCTCCTCGTCAGCTTGTTCGGACTGCTCTTTTTTCTATTGGTTTTAAGGTATGCCTTTGTCATGTTGACGGGGCATTCTTCAGGACAAAACTTAGTGATGAAAGCCAATGAAAAATATTTAGTTCAAACACAACAACAACCAGAACGAGGAAAGATTTATGACCGTAATGGCAAAGTCCTCGCAGAAGACGTTGAACGCTTTAAACTGACAGCAGTTGTCAGTAAGAAAGCTGATGAAGGTTCAGACAAGCCACGTCATGTGGTTGATAAGAAAGAAACGGCTAAGAAGCTCGCAACTGTCATCGATATGGAACCTAAAGAAATTGAAAAAATGTTAGATAACAAAAAAGCGTTCCAAGTTGAGTTCGGCCGTAAGGGCAGCAACTTAACGTATCAACAAAAAGACAAAATCGAAAAAATGAAATTGCCTGGTGTTGCGTTATATCCTGAAACAGAACGTTACTATCCTAATGGAAACTTTGCTTCTCACTTAATTGGAATGGCACAAAAGAATCCAGATAATGGAGAACTAAAAGGTGCCATGGGTGTTGAAAAAATCTTTGACAGCTATTTATCCGGTAAGCGTGGGATGTTATCTTATGTACATGATATTTGGGGCTATATCGCACCAAATTCTAAACAAGAAGTAGCTCCGCAACGTGGAGATGATGTGCATTTAACGATTGACTCAAACATCCAAGTCTTTGTCGAGGAAGCCTTGAATAAATTAGATGATCGTTTCGCACCAAAAGATGCCTTTGCGGTAGTTATGGATGCACATACAGGCGAAATCTTAGCCTTCAGTCAACGTCCGACATTCAATCCTGAAACAGGAAAAGACTTCGGTAAGAAATGGGCGAATGACTTATATCAAAATACGTATGAACCGGGTTCTACCTTCAAGACGTATGGTTTAGCCGCAGCGATTCAAGAAGGTAAGTTCAAACCAGATAAGGAATATAAATCAGGTCATCGAGATATCATGGGTTCTGAAATCTCTGACTGGAACAATACAGGTTGGGGTAAAATTCCAATGAGTCTTGGTTTCACTTATTCATCCAACACCTTGATGATGCAGCTTCAAGATATGGTTGGATCTGACAAGATGAAATCATGGTATGAGAAATTCGGCTTCGGTAAACCAACAGGCGGTATGTTCGATGGTGAAGCAGCGGGCGGTATTGCCTGGGATAATGAATTACAACAAAAAACAACAGCATTCGGACAATCTACAACAGTCACTCCTATCCAAATGCTGCAAGCACAAACTGCATTCTTTAATAAAGGGAACATGGTTAAACCTTGGTTCGTAAGTAGTATAGACAATCCGGTTAAAAACGATACACTATATAAAGGTGAGAAAGAATTTGCAGGCAAACCAATTACGGAAGATACCGCGAACAAAGTGAAAAAAGAATTGGACTTAGTTGTTAACAGCAAGAAAAGTCATGCGCAAAACTTCAGAGTCAAAGGGTATCGTATTGGTGGTAAAACAGGTACTGCCCAAGTAGCTGACCCTGAAAACGGCGGTTACGTTAAAGGTCCTTATCCATACTTCTCAAGCTTTATCGGACATGCGCCAAGCAAAAATCCTGAAATTATTGTTTATGCTGGGATGAGCTTAGCTCAGAAAAATAAACAAGAAGCTTATGAAATGAATGTCAGCTCGGTATTTAATCCAATTATGGAAAACACATTGAAGTATTTAAATGTCGGTAAAGATAATGAAAAAGCAACTAAAGATTCATTCGGCAAAGTGCCAAATGTTTCAGGCGAGACTGTGGATCAAGCTGAAGAAGCTGTGAAAAACAAAGACTTGAAACCAGTAGTCATCGGTGAAGGCGATACGGTTGCACAGCAATTACCGCAAGCTGATGAAAAGACATTATTGCACAGTAAAGTCTTTATGAAAACAGATGGTGACATGACAATGCCTGATATGAAAGATTGGAGTAAAGATGATGTCTTAGCTTTCGAATCATTAACAGGAATTCGTGTTAAAATGAAAGGTAATGGCTTTGTTTCTGAACAATCTATCAGCCCGAATACGTCGTTGAAAGATAAAAAAGAAGTAGAAGTGAAATTGTCCGCACCACAAGCAGATTAGCATCAAGAGGTGATGGATACGTTTGGTATCCATCCCTCATCTTACATATAAAATTAAATTAAGATACACAAGGAGAACAATATGGTTTATGTTTTAGCAATTGTCGCATTTTTAGTTACAGCAGTATTAGTACCCATACTGATTCCAACATTAAAAAGGATGAAGTTTGGACAGAGTATCCGTGAAGAAGGCCCGAAAAGCCACATGAAGAAAACAGGTACACCGACGATGGGTGGATTAACGTTCTTAATCAGTATTATCGTCGCAACAATAATTGCGATTATCTTCTCAGATAATCCGAATCCGTTTATTCTATTGTTATTTGTGACAGTCGGTTTTGGTTTAATCGGCTTTATCGATGACTACATCATTGTCGTGAAGAAGAATAACCAAGGATTAACAAGTAAGCAAAAATTCTTAGCACAAATTGCGATTGCGGTTATCTTCTTTATCTTGAGTGATACATTTAACATGATTCATTTTGCGACAGGCATTCACATTCCGTTTACAACAGTACAAATTCCGCTTTCTGTCGTTTATGTCGTCTTCATTGTCTTCTGGCAAGTCGGCTTCTCTAACGCGGTCAACTTAACAGATGGTTTAGATGGTTTAGCGACAGGTTTATCTATCATTGCATTTTCTATGTATGCGATTATGAGCTTTATGCTTGGTAATCATGCAGTAGGTACATTCTGTATTATTATGGTCTTCGCATTGCTTGGTTTCTTATTCTATAACGTCAACCCAGCAAAAGTATTCATGGGAGACACAGGCAGCTTAGCTTTAGGTGGTATCATCGCAACTGTATCAATTATGTTAAACGCCGAAATTTCATTATTGTTCATCGGATTTGTATTTGTTGCTGAAACATTATCAGTTATTTTACAAGTCGCTTCATTCAAATTGACAGGCAAACGTATATTCAAGATGAGTCCGTTACATCATCACTTTGAATTATGCGGCTGGAATGAATGGAAAGTTGTGACAGTATTTTGGATTACAGGACTCATCACAGGCTTGATAGGTTTATGGATTGGAGTGCATTAATCAATGCTTAAATATAAAGGATTAGAAGGAAAACATGTATTAGTAGTTGGATTAGCGAAAAGCGGATATGAAGCGGCTAAATTACTACACCATCTTGGTGCAGAAGTTACTGTCAATGATGGCGGGGACCTTTCCAAAGATCCGCATGCGAAAGATTTAAAAGAAATGGGTTTAACTGTCATCGGGGGACATCATCCATTATCTTTATTGGATGACAATCCAATCATTGTTAAAAATCCAGGTATTCCCTATACTGTGCCATTGATTGAAGAAGCAGAAAAACGTGGTTTGAAAATATTAACGGAAGTCGAATTGAGTTATTTGATTTCAGAAGCACCGATTATTGCGGTAACTGGGACAAATGGTAAAACAACAACGACTTCGTTAATTGGCGACATGTTCGACAACAGCAGACAAAAAGGTCTGCTTTCAGGCAATATCGGTTTTGTAGCATCTAAAGTTGCACAAGAAGCAAAAGCTGAAGATTACTTAATTACTGAGTTGTCATCTTTCCAATTGCTTGGTATCGATACGTATCGTCCACATATTGCGATTATTACGAATATCTATTCAGCGCACTTAGATTATCACGGTACTTTAGAAAACTATCGTGATGCGAAACGACGTATTTATAAAAATCAAACTGAAGATGACTACTTGATTTGTAATTACAGTCAACGTCATTTGATTGAAACAGAAGGCTTAAAAGCCAAAACATATTATTTCTCTACAAATCAAGAAGTTAACGGCATTTATATGAAAGACGGATATATCGTCTTGAATGGTTTACGTATTATTCATAAAGATGATATTGTGCTTCCTGGTGAACATAACTTAGAAAACATTTTAGCTGCTGTACTTGCAGCAGTGTTAGCAGGTGTTTCCATTGATGCGGTCATTCATACACTAACAACATTCTCAGGTATCAAACACCGTCTGCAATATATTGGTTCGAACAAAACGAACAAATATTATAATGACTCGAAAGCAACGAATACTTTAGCAACGCAATTTGCGTTGAATTCATTCGAACAACCGATCATTTGGTTGTGCGGCGGGTTAGATCGCGGAAATGGATTTGATGAATTGATTCCATACATGAAGAATGTGCGTGCGATGTTGACCTTTGGTGAAACACAAGATAAGTTGACGAAGCTTGGTGAAAGCCAAGGCAAGTATGTGGTACGTGCAACAGATGTTAAAGACGCAGTGGAGAAAGTTCAAGATATTATTGAGCCAAATGATGTGGTCTTATTATCACCAGCATGTGCAAGTTGGGATCAATACAATACTTTTGAAGAACGAGGAGATGTTTTCATCGACAGTTTTCGTTCACATCTCCCTTCGAAGTAGGAGGGTGATGATGGATGGCAGACAAAGTACGAAAAATTGATTCAGAGTACTTAAAAGAAAAACGCCGAAAACGCAGAGCAAAACAGCGGCGCGTTCAACTTATAATATTTGGAACACTCATAGCGTTAATTATTCTGATAGTATTGTATATGTTCACGCCAATTAGTAATATTGACCATGTAGAGGTTAAAGGCAACCATTATCTTTCTGATAAAGAAGCGAAACAAGCTTTGGATTTAAAGAGAGATACTAAAATCTACATGTTCGGCAAAGGGAAAGCCATCAACAAAATGAAAGAAAATCCTTTCGTTAAAGACGTACAGATCAAGAGAAAATTGCCGAATAATTTAGAGGTGAATGTTTCTGAGTATCAATTGGTCGGATTGTTAGAAGATAAGGGCAAATATCATCCAGTGCTTTCAAATGATCATATTTTAAAAGATTATAAAGGACAAGTACCGAATGATGCGCCAGTGATATCAGGTTTTAGTGAATCACGACGCGATAAAATGATTCAAGCTTTATCGGAAATACCGACAGAAATCAGACAATCAATTTCTGAAGTAGAATATGCGGATGATAAAGACAACCGCAATAAAATCAGATTGTATATGAAAGATGGCATTCAAGTCATCGGCAATATACGCACGATTGCCGATAAATTAAAATATTATCCTGAAATGGTCAGCGCACTAGAACGTGATGACTCTGGTGAACTGAAAAAATCAGGTTATATTGATTTATATGTCGGTGCTTCATTTATTCCATACAAATCTTCTTCATCAACATCATCAGACAGCAGTGTGAAATTGAAAGAAGGTACAGCAATGGAAGATAAAGCGAAAGATGAATTGCAGAATACTTTGAACAAAATTAATGACCAAATGAAAGACGATAAGACAACAAAAGATAATTCTCAGAAAGAAAGTAGTACAAATAATTAAAAAAGTCTTGAATATCATGTGTTTATAGTTCACAACCATAGAAACGTATTGTAAACTAACTATAGTGTATTTTTTAAAGAAATTGTCAGGAGGTGCCTATCTATGGAGGAACATTACTATGTAAGTGTAGATATTGGTTCATCTAGTGTAAAAACAATAGTAGGCGAAAAATTTCATAATGGAATTAATGTGATAGGTACAGGACAAACCTATACAAGCGGAATTAAGAATGGCTTGATCGATGATTTCGATTTAGCTAAACAAGCTGTTAAAGATACAATTAAGAAAGCTTCAATCGCGTCAGGCGTTGATATTAAAGAAGTATTCTTGAAATTGCCGATTGTCGCTACTGAAGTTTATGATGAAACCAATGAAATCGAATTTTATGAAGATACTGAAATAAACGGAAGACACATTGAAACTGTGTTAGAAGGCATCAGAGATAAAAACGACGTTGAAGAAACTGAAGTGGTGGATACATTCCCAATTCGTTTCATCGTAGATGGCGACAACGAAGTTTCTGATCCGAAAGAATTGATTGCAAGACATTCGTTAAAAGTTGAATCAGGTGTTATTGCGATTCAAAAATCAATTCTTGTCAACTTGATTAAATGTGTAGAAGCTTGCGGTGTGGATGTATTAGATGTTTATTCTGATGCATACAACTATGGCTCAATCTTGACGCCGACTGAGAAAGAGTTAGGCGCATGTGTGATTGACATTGGCCAAGATTTAACGCAAGTAGCATTCTTCGAACGCGGCGAGTTAGTTGACGCTGATTCATTCGAAATGGGCGGACGTGATATCACTGATGATGTTGCGCAAGGCCTTAATACATCTTATGCGACAGCAGAAAAAGTGAAACATCAATATGGTCATGCATTCTATAACTCAGCATCAGATCAAGATGTTTTCTCTGTTGAACAAATCGATAATGATGAAGATGCACAATTCACGCAAAAAGATTTAGCAGATATTATCGAAGCCCGTGTAGAAGAAATCTTCTTCAATGTCTTTGATTTACTGCAAGAATTAGGATTGACGAAAGTCAACGGCGGATTTGTGGTAACAGGCGGTTCAGCAAACTTGTTAGGTGTTCGTGAATTATTGCAAGATATGGTTAATGAGAAGGTAAGAATACATACACCTTCACAAATGGGAATCAGAAAACCTGAATTCTCATCTGCAATTTCAACGATTTCTAGCAGTATCACTTTTGATGAATTATTAGATTATGTTACAATTAGTAATCATGATAATGAAGAATTTGAAGAGGAAGTAATCGAGTCAGAACCTAAGACGCATACTGAAAAAGCAAGCGGTTTCGACTGGTTCAAGAAAAAACAAGCTAAACCGACTCATGAAACACCTGCTTCAGGTGAATCAATTGAAACAGACGAAGTTTCTGAAACACCAGAAACACACAATACTAAGCAAGAAACTGATTATAACTCAGACCAATCTCATGAGAAACAAGAAGAAAGTAAATTTAAAAAATTATTGAAATCTCTATTTGATTGATTGCCCATTAAAACTAGGAGGAAATTTAAATGTTAGAATTTGAACAAGGATTTAATCATTTAGCGACGTTAAAAGTCATTGGTGTCGGCGGCGGAGGTAACAACGCTGTTAACCGAATGATTGACCATGGAATGAACAATGTTGAATTTATTTCAATCAACACTGACGGTCAAGCATTAAACTTATCTAAAGCTGAGTCCAGAATCCAAATCGGTGAAAAATTAACACGTGGTTTAGGTGCTGGCGCGAACCCAGAAATTGGTAAAAAAGCTGCAGAAGAATCTCGCGAGCAAATTGAAGACGCTATCCAAGGCGCTGATATGGTATTCGTAACTGCTGGTATGGGTGGCGGTACTGGTACAGGTGCTGCACCAGTTGTTGCTAAGATCGCGAAAGAAATGGGTGCATTAACAGTTGGTGTTGTAACTCGCCCATTCAGTTTCGAAGGACGTAAACGTCAAACTCAAGCTGCTGCAGGGGTAGAATCAATGAAAGCAGCTGTTGATACATTAATCGTAATTCCAAACGACCGCTTATTAGACATCGTTGACAAATCTACGCCAATGATGGAAGCGTTCAAAGAAGCGGATAACGTATTACGCCAAGGTGTACAAGGTATCTCAGACTTAATCGCAGTATCTGGTGAAGTAAACCTTGACTTTGCAGACGTTAAGACAATCATGTCTAACCAAGGTTCTGCATTAATGGGTATCGGTGTTTCTTCTGGTGAAAACCGTGCAGTTGAAGCAGCTAAAAAAGCTATTTCTTCTCCATTACTTGAAACATCAATCGTTGGTGCACAAGGTGTCCTAATGAACATTACAGGCGGAGAATCATTATCTTTATTCGAAGCACAAGAAGCGGCTGACATTGTACAAGATGCAGCAGATGAAGATGTAAACATGATCTTCGGTACTGTTATCAACCCTGAATTACAAGATGAAATCGTAGTTACTGTAATTGCGACTGGTTTCGAAGACAAACCAGCAACTCATGCACGTAAACAATCTAATACAGGTTTCGGATCTAGCGCAACAAGCACAAGTGCTTCAAGCGACGAAGGTATCGGTCATGCGCCAAGATCTCATAGTTCTGAATCATCAAGCGAATCAAGAACACACACTACTAAAGAAGATGATATTCCAAGCTTCATCAGAAACAGAGAAGAAAGACGTTCAAGAAGAACTAGACGTTAATCTCTTTCTATAAAGTTTGCATTGAGCAATCAACCATAGTATCACGCAAGATTAGATGCAACAGGTCATCGAGTGGTCTAGTGAGAACAATAATCTAAAGTGTCATCAGATCGATTGATCTGATGACACTTTTTATATATTTGAATATAAGCGCAATTAGCTTTACTATTAAATTGACAACCTAGTTTAAAAGGCATCAATCTATAAATAGGAGAGATTATTATGCCAGAGAATTTTAGCAAACAACCACATTATTTAGAAGATACGGGTGCGAAATCAGAAGGGATTACTTTAGGATTCACTACCAGAGAAGGTGGACAGAGTCCGTATCCAGAAAACGCGTTTAATATGGCATTATATATCGATGATGCTGCTGAAAATGTACATGCCCATCAACGTATCATTGCTGATGCCATCGGTTATGATAGAAAACAATGGATCTTCCCGATTCAAACACATGGCACAAATGTCGTTGAAGTGACAACAAATGACGCGAATACAAACATTGATACATTAACAGATGCTTTGCATGGAGTAGATGGTATGTACTCATATGATTCAGATGTATTATTAACGATGTGCTATGCCGATTGTGTACCTGTTTATTTCTATAGTCCAAAACATCATTTTATTGCATTAGCACATGCAGGTTGGAAAGGTACAGTTGGCCGTATTTCAGAAGAAATTTTAGAACATATCATTTTTGATTTGAAAGATCTGCAAGTTGTGATAGGTCCTGCGACTTCAAATAGTTATGAAATTAATGATGACATTAAAGCGCAATTTGAAGCCTTACCTGTTGATGCATCAACATTTATTGACACACGTGGCGAAGATCGTCATGGCATCGATTTAAAAGAAGCGAATCGTCAATTACTTATCCGAGCAGGTGTACCGAGTGAAAATATTGACGTAACAGATTATGCGACTTCTGAGAATTTGGACTTATTCTTTTCATATAGGGTAGAAAAAAGTAAGACTGGCCGTATGTTGGCATTTATCGGACAGTAAGAAGTAAGGAGTAATTGGAATGAATGTGAAACAAAATCTAGAACAAATCAACGAACATATTACGAAAAGTCTTGAGAAAGTCCATCGTGACACCAGACCGAACGTGATTGCTGTAACAAAATATGTTACAATAGAGCGAGCTAAAGAAGCATATGATGCTGGCATCAGACATTTTGGGGAAAATCGTTTGGAAGGTTTCCAAGCTAAGCGTGAAGCATTGCCAGATGACGTGGTAATGCACTTTATCGGTACATTGCAATCACGTAAAGTCAAAGAAGTCATCGATGACATTGATTACTTACATGCATTAGACCGTAAAAGTTTAGCGAAAGAAATCAATAAACGCGCATCACACGTCGTTAAATGTTTTGTTCAAGTGAATGTTTCTGAAGAAGAAAGTAAACATGGTCTTGCTTTAGAAGAAGTAGATGCATTTATCGAATTACTTGAACAATATGAGAACATTCAAGTCGTGGGTCTGATGACAATGGCACCTTATACAGAAGATGAAGCAGAAATTAGACAGATTTTTGAAACATTAAGACATAAACGTGATGAAATTCAAGCAAAACAATTAGATTATGCGCCATGCACTGAATTATCTATGGGCATGAGTAATGATTATGAAATTGCTGCAGAAGAAGGCGCAACCTTCGTACGAATCGGTACTAAACTAGTAGGGAAAGAGGAGTGAGCCAATTGGCTTTAAAAGACCTATTTAACAATTTTTTTGTCATAGAAGAAGAAGAGGAAGTTGCTGATCGTCAGCAACCTACAAAAAATACTGCACAAGCTGAACCAGAACCTCAAACACAAGCTACTACAACAGCGCAGCAAACGCAATCTACAAACAATAATAATTATTATAATGAAAGACAGCGAGCAATTAAGACTGTCCCTAAACGTCAAACACAAAGCAATCGATTGCAGACGTCTTCCAATGAAAGGAAGTATCAAATGGCTAATCACACAAACAATGACCCTTCAAGAAATGTAGTCAATATGAACGCTGGGAACTTGCACGAAAGTTCAAAAATGTGTTTATTCGAGCCACGTGTCTTCTCAGATACGCAAGATATTGCGGATGAGTTGAAGAACAGACGTGCGACACTCGTCAATTTACAACGTATTGACAATGTTTCTGCGAAACGTATTATTGATTTCTTAAGCGGAACAGTATACGCAATCGGCGGAGACATCCAACGTGTCGGTAATGATATTTTCTTATGTACACCAGATAACGTAGAAGTAGCTGGCAGTATTACAGAAGATATTGATACGTCTGAATTTGATTATGAATGAGGTAACCAGCTATGAGTTTAGTTAATGTTTTAGCGCTCTTATTTAATGCGATAGAGATATTGTTGACAGTGTATTACTGGGGTATGATTTTATACTTCTTTATGTCATGGATACCGAATGCGCAAGGTTCTGCATTTGGACGTTTCCTACGTAAGATTTACGAACCGTTTTTAGCACCATTTCGTAAAATTATCCCGCCAATCGGTATGATTGATATCTCAAGTTTAGCCGCTATCTTTGTGTTGATATTCTTCCAAAGAGGCTTACATGCAATATTCGTACTGATTCTGCAACAATTAGTTTAATAAATCATGAAAGGTATGCCGAATTTCATTGGAATCAGGCTGCCTTTTTCTTTTGTCAGGGGTGAATTCACATAGATATATATCAACACTTTAGAAGAGAAGAACAACCTATCATCACAATGTTGATGGATAAAGTACAACAAGCAGAACGCAATTATGCGCCGGTGTTAACACACTTTCTAGATCCAAGAGCACAATATATTTTAGAAGTCATCGTCAATAGCTTCGATGATTTACAGGTTTCATTTAATGGCGGCAGTCCATCTAGTGAACGTAAGCGTGCAGTGATTGCGCCAGATTACTTTGAACCGACTGAAGAAGATTTTGAGCTGGTGCTGTTTGATTTAGAGTATCCTGAAAAGTTTGCGTCAATTGATCATCGTAATGTGCTTGGAACGTTGATGTCATTCAGTATTGAACGCGATCAACTCGGTGATATTATTGTAGGCGATAAAATTCAGTTTATTTTGACAAAGAATATTAAATCGTATATAATGTTGGAATTAAAGCGAATCAAGGGTGTACCGGTCAAACTGCATGAAGTACCACTAGAAGATATGATACAATCAAAAGAGGATTGGACGCTCCATCAAGCAACGGTCAGCGCAATGCGCTTAGATGTTGTGTTGAAGGAAATGATTCGTAAATCACGTTCAATTGCGAAACAATATATTGAAAAGAAACGTATCAAAGTGAATCATACAATTATTGAACGTCCAGATTTCCAACTAGAACCTGGAGATTTGCTGTCGATACAAGGACATGGCCGTGCGAGAGTGACTGAAATCGGTCATAAAACAAAGAAAGACAAACTGCGCATAGTATATGAAACTTTATTCAAATAGTGTATGATTAAGGAGGACAATATAAGATGTCTTTTACACCGAATGAAATTAAAAACAAAGAATTTTCTAGAATTAAGAATGGCCTTGAACCCACTGAAGTCGCTGATTATTTAAGCCAACTCAGTCAAGAAATTGAACATTTAAAAGAACAGAAAAAACAACTTGAAACAGTTGTAGAAGAAAAAGAAAATAACTTAAAAGCGTACAAAGAAGTACAACAATCAGTAAGTGACGCTTTAGTTCAAGCACAATCAGCAAGCCAAGAAACAAAAATGGCTGCGACAAAAGAAGCAGAAGCGATTATTGCGAAAGCAAAAGCTGAAGCAGATCGTATTGTGAATGACGGTGTGGAAAAAGCAAGACGTTTATCTTTCCAAACAGAAGATATGAAACGTCAATCTAAGATTTTCCGTTCTCGTTTCCGCATGTTAGTGGAAGCTCAGTTAGATTTATTGAAGAATGATGATTGGGATTACTTATTAAACTATGACTTAGATGCACAACAAGTCACTGAAGAAAACTTCCAACATTTACATCAAAATGATGTGACTGAACAAGAGAAACAACAAGCACAAGCGCAACAAGCTGAAGCACAAGACGGCACACCAGCACAAAACGAAGCAGATAAAGAACAAAAATAATAATTGAATTTTGTAAAACAGACGCGTAAGAATTAAGTGAACATATCAACATAACAGCGAGTTAGGGATGGTGCGAGCCTAATATATGTTTAATTCTTATATCACTGTTTTATCCAATCATATAGGTAAGAATGAAGAGAACTCTAAGTTGAGTTAATCAGGGTGGTACCGCGGTTAATCGTCCCTGTTAATTGAACTTAGAGTTCTTTTTTATATTTTAAGGAGTGAAAATTAATGAACTACAAAGAAACGCTATTGATGCCGAAAACAGACTTCCCAATGCGAGGGGGATTACCAAAGAAAGAACCAGAAATCCAAAAACAATGGGACGAACAAGATTTATACCATAAAATCTTAGAAAAAAATAAGGGAAATGAAACTTATATTTTACATGATGGCCCACCGTATGCGAACGGTAACTTGCACATGGGACATGCCTTAAATAAAATTTTAAAAGACTTTATCGTACGTTATAAATCAATGCAAGGTTACTATTCACCTTATGTTCCTGGTTGGGATACGCATGGTTTACCAATTGAACAAGCGTTAACGAAAAAAGGTGTTAAGCGTAAAGAAATGCCTGTATCTGAATTCCGTGAATTATGTAAGGAATTCGCTTTAGAACAAATCGATATTCAAAAGAAAGACTTCAAACGTTTAGGTGTGAATGGTGACTTCAACGATCCATACATCACATTAAAACCTGAATATGAAGCAGCACAAATCCGTTTATTCGGTGAAATGGCTGACCGTGGTTTAATCTATAAAGGTAAAAAACCAGTTTACTGGTCACCATCAAGTGAATCATCATTAGCTGAAGCGGAAATCGAATATCATGATAAACGTTCACCATCTATCTATGTGGCATTTGACGTTAAAGACGGCAAAGGTGTTGTAGATGAAGATGCGAAATTCATTATCTGGACAACTACACCTTGGACATTACCTTCAAACGTTGCGATCACAGTTCACCCAGAATTGAAATATGGTCAATATAAAGTGAATGGTGAAAAATATGTTGTAGGTACTGACTTAGTAGAAGAAGTTGCTGAAGCATTAGATTGGGATAAAGACGCAATCGAACTTGAAAAAACATTCACAGGTAAAGAATTAGAATATGTTGAAACACAACATCCATTTGTTGATCGTGTATCATTAGTTATCAACGGCTTACACGTTACAACTGATGCTGGTACTGGTGCGGTTCATACAGCACCTGGACACGGGGAAGATGACTATATTGTCGGACAAAAATATGGTTTACCTGTTATCAGCCCATTAGATGATAAAGGGGTCTTCACTGAAGAAGGCGGCCAATTCGAAGGTATGTTCTATGACAAAGCAAATAAAGCTGTCACAGACTTACTTAAAGAAAATGGTTCTTTATTAAAATTACAATTCATCACACATAGTTATCCACATGACTGGCGTACGAAAAAACCGGTTATCTTCCGTGCGACACCACAATGGTTCGCTTCAATCAGTAAAGTACGTCAAGATATCTTAGACGCAATTGAAGAAACACACTTCAAAGTCGACTGGGGTAAAACACGTATCTATAACATGATCCGTGACCGTGGCGAATGGGTTATCTCACGTCAACGTGTATGGGGTGTACCACTTCCAGTCTTCTACGCTGAAAATGGCGACATCATCATGGATAAAGAAGTCATCTATCATGTAGCGAACTTATTTGAAAAATATGGTTCAAATGTATGGTTCGACCGTGAAGCGAAAGACTTATTACCTGAAGGCTTCACACATCCAGGCAGTCCAAATGGTGAATTCACAAAAGAAGAAGACATCATGGACGTATGGTTCGACTCAGGTTCATCACACCGTGGTGTATTAGAAACACGTCCGGAATTATCATTCCCAGCTGACCTTTACTTAGAAGGTAGTGACCAATATCGTGGTTGGTTCAACTCTTCTATCACAACTTCAGTTGCGACACGTGGTCAATCACCATATAAATTCTTACTTTCACATGGTTTCGTAATGGACGGAGAAGGTAAGAAAATGAGTAAATCATTAGGTAACGTTATCGTTCCTGATCAAATCGTAAAACAAAAAGGTGCAGATATCGCACGTCTATGGGTGAGCAGTGTAGACTACTTATCTGACGTACGTATCTCTGATGAAATCTTAAAACAAACTGCGGATGTTTATCGTAAAATCCGTAACACATTACGTTTCATGTTAGGTAACGTTAATGACTTTAATCCAAGCACAGATGCGTTGGATGAAGCGGACTTATTAGAAGTCGATCGTTATTTATTAAATCGTTTACGTGAATTCACAGCGAATATCATCAAACACTACGATAACTTCGACTACTTAAACATCTATCAAGAAGTTCAAAACTTCATCAACGTTGAATTAAGTAACTTCTACTTAGATTACGGTAAAGATATCTTATATATCGAAAAACAAGATTCACCAAAACGTCGTAGTATGCAGACAGTACTTTACCAAATCTTAGTCGACATGACTAAATTATTAGCACCAATCTTAGCGCATACAGCTGAAGAAGTTTGGTCATATATCCCTCACGTAGAAGAAGAAAGTGTACATTTAGCAAATATGCCTAAAGTGGTTGAACCAGACACAGCATTACTTGAAAAATGGAACACATTCATGAAATTACGTGACGATGTGAACCGTGCTTTAGAAAGTGCACGTAACGACAAAGTTATCGGTAAATCATTAGAAGCGAAAGTGATCATCGGAAGCAATGAACACTTCGATGCGACTAGCTTCTTAAAAGACTTTGAAAACTTACAACAATTATTCATCGTGTCACAAGTGGAAGTAGAAGATAAAGTTGAAGATGGTACTGAATACTATCACGGCGACATCAAAGTTGTTCACGCTGACGGTGAAAAATGTGAAAGATGCTGGAACTACAGCACTGAACTTGGTTCAGCAAACGGCTTAGATCACTTATGCCCACGTTGCCAAGCAGTTGTAGAAACTTTATAAGTCACACATTGTTAAAATAAAGCTTAAAGTAAAAATGAAGCACTCTGACTAACCCTCAGAGTGCTTTTTTCAATGTATAGACTGTGAGCCAATCCTGAGTAATTGAGTCGAAAACTCGGTATAATGAGTAATACGCTTATGGAACGTCAATGAAAATAGACAGAAAGGAGCGACGGCATTGCGTCAATTAGGAGAAAAACATTACGTCAATGGTGTGACGTTAAATGTGAGAGATAAAGAAAACTTAAAACACTTTTATGAAGAGATATTAGGATTTAATGTGATTAATGAAACGTATACTTCTATTCAATATGAAGTAGGAGATTCAAAACATCGCATTACCTTACATCAAATAGATGATGGCAGAGAGCCATTAGTATCAGAAGCAGGATTATTTCATATCGGTATTCGCTTAGGTTCGCACGCGCATTTAGC
Source organism: Staphylococcus sp. HMSC056G08 (assembly GCF_001812305.1). Classification (NCBI taxonomy): domain Bacteria; kingdom Bacillati; phylum Bacillota; class Bacilli; order Caryophanales; family Staphylococcaceae; genus Staphylococcus; species Staphylococcus sp. HMSC056G08. The sequence goes on along the minus strand of NZ_KV808525.1, from coordinate 115,623 downwards.
GGATTTAATGGCCCACTTAACGGAACATGAAATTCCGTTAAATGGTGCGGAACATAATGTCAGTACGTCATTATATTTTACAGACCCTGAAGGTAATGGCTTTGAATTTTATGCGGACCAACCGGAAGAAACCTGGGATTTTGATAAAGAGAATCGTGTGATTATGGATACAAGACATTTATATGCCTCTAAACTAATGAACTTACGTTCACGTGATGGATGGCAAGGTATTCCAGATGACAGTATGATTGGTAATTTACATTTGAAGACGGTACGTATTTCTGAAGTGAAAGATTATTACTTAGCACACTTTGGATTAGAAGAATCTTCTTTTGTGAATAAATCATCACTCTTTATGTCATCAAACGGTTATCATCATACTTTAGCTGTCAATCATTGGATGTCTAGTATGCAGCGGATGGAAAATGATGATACGTATGGTTTAACATTAGTAGATTTCCATTATCCAGAGACGACACATACTTGGCTAAAAGGACCGGACGGTATCGCATTTCGATTTAATTATCTAGGAGTTTGATAATCATTGAAAAAACTAATTTCAACAGGTGTTATGTTGGTCGTCCTTGGTGGATCAACATATGTGGCAGTCGACCATCAAGATGAGATTGAACATTATATAGAACAGATGAAACCTGATCCTATGGCATTTAATCCGTACGATGATGGAGAATGTACGGATTATGTGTTTGAGAAAGTCAAAGATGACGGTAATATGATTGGTAAAAGTTGGGGAGATGCGAAGTACTGGGCAGACAAAGCTGAAGAAGCGGGTTACACAGTGAATCAACAACCTAAAGCCTCATCACTCTTACAATCACCAAGAGGTGAAGAAGGTCATGTCGCATACATTGAACATGTGAATGATGATGGTTCATTATATGTGACTGAAATGAATTACGTTGGGCCTCATAAAGTGACTTCACGTACGATTCAACCACAACAAGTTCAAAACTATCATTATATTCATCCAAAAGAGAATCCAAAGACACAAGATACTAAAGAAGCTTAATTGATAATTTTAGTATCTGTTCTACTGGCAATTTGTTATAATATACAATGTTGTTATGAAGAAGTGAAAGGTCAGTATGCATCATTGTGATAACACAATAGATGAGCTGGCTGCTTCAAGGAGGAAGACATGAGAAAATCATATTTCATCGGTGCCACGTTATTTGTGACCTTAGCGGTACTGATTTTAGATCAATTTACTAAAGCATATATTGTTAAAACAATGTCAGTAGGCGACTCATATTCAGTCATTCCAGGATTTTTAAACATCACCTCTCACCGTAATACAGGCGCTGCTTGGGGAATACTCAGCGGCAAAATGGGCTTTTTCTTTTTAGTTACGATTATTGTATTAGGGTTACTTACTTATTTCTACGTTAAAGAAGCAAGAGGTCATTTCTGGATGCAGATGGCAATCAGTTTATTATTTGCTGGTGCGTTAGGTAATTTCATCGATCGTATGAAAAATGGTGAAGTGGTCGATTTTATTGATACGTATATTTTCGGTTATGATTTCCCAATCTTTAATGTTGCGGATTCTAGTTTGACTGTAGGTGTCATTTTAATTTTGATTTTGTTGTTGTTTGATTCGAAGAAAAATAAAGTGAAGTAAAGGAGTGTTGAAATGACTCAATTTGATTTTAAGATTACAGAAGATGAACACGTTGGTCAACGTATAGATAAATTCTTGCCTGAACAAAACTCTGATTGGTCACGTAGCCAAATCCAAGATTGGATTAAAGAAGGCTTAGTTGAAGTGAATCAAAAAGTTGTGAAGGCGAATTATAAAATGAAGAAGAATGATCAAGTTCAAGTGACGGAGAAGGAGACGGTTGAAGCGGATATTCAACCTGAAAATTTGGACTTAGATATTTATTATGAAGATGAAGATGTGGCAATTGTTTATAAACCTAAAGGTATGGTTGTGCATCCCTCACCAGGTCATTACAGTGGAACACTTGTAAATGGCTTAATGTATCAAATCAAAGATTTAAGCGGCATTAACGGTGAAATCAGACCTGGTATTGTCCACCGTATCGATAAAGATACATCAGGTTTATTAATGGTTGCGAAAAACGATATTGCGCATAGAGGTTTAGTTGAACAACTCATGGACAAAACTGTAACGCGTAAATATACGGCATTAGTTCATGGTAATATTCCACATGACTATGGCACAATCGATGCGCCAATCGGCCGTAATAAAGTAGACCGTCAAGCTATGGATGTTGTTGATGATGGTAAAGATGCGATTACACACTTCAATGTGCTAGAACACTTTAACAACTACACATTAGTAGAATGTGAACTTGAAACAGGACGTACACACCAAATTCGTGTACATATGAAATACATCGGTTACCCATTAGTTGGCGACCCAAAATACGGACCGAAAAAAACAATGGACATCGGTGGCCAAGCCCTACACGCAGGAGTCATCGGCTTCACACATCCAGTAACTGGTGAATATATCGAAAGAAAAGCACCTCTTCCAGATTACTTTGAGGAAATCCTTGAAGATATTCGTACAAGAGATGCGTAAATAAAAGTAAACTTAATATTTAATAGAAAATCCCTTGAAATGAAAGTGTTCGTTTCAAGGGATTTTTTGCATAAAAAAAGTCTTACTGACACAGTAAGACGTTAGCATTTAAGCTACATTTTCGCTTTAAGCTTGTTTTAACTTATTTGTGATCTTTTAGAATGAAGTAAACTTCTATTACATCTTAACATAGGCCTTTATAAAATAAAAGAATTTTGAGATAATTTATATAAATTATTACGACAACAGGTGATGACATGAAGAAAACAAACCCATATATTCTTAGCTTAGACATTGGAACAGCAAGTATTGGTTATGCTTGTATGGATTTAGATTTTAATATTTTAAAATACCATGATAAAGATGCGATAGGTGTGCTTACATTTGAATGTGCAGATACAGCAGCTGAAAGGCGTGGATTTAGAACAAGTAGAAGACGTAAAAATAGAAGAATTAAACGTCTTGGATTATTACAGGAAGTTTTAGCACCATTAGTAAAGAATCCTAATTTTTACCAATTATTAAACTTGCATAAATGGAAAAATTCAAATGAGGATTTTAAACATCGCAGTTTATCTGAAGTCTTAAAAACTTTAGGGAAGAATCCTAAAACTTATCCTACAATTTATCATTTACAACAAGACATTCAGAACCATCCCGAAAAGAAATTTGAACCAGAATTAATTTTTTTAGCGCTTTACCACTTAGTTAAGTACCGTGGTCATTTCTTATTTAATAATTTAAGTTTTGATAAAGGAAAAACTGTTGATAATGAAGCACAACTATCAGAGCTGTTAGAACAATATCAAAGTATTAATCCATATGAAGACTCTATTTCCAATAAAGATATTAACGTGATTGTTGATACTTTAAAAGATGATCAGTTAACAAGAAATGATAAATCTAAAGAATTAAAGAGAAATGTGTCAAAAACTCATGCAGAGCTATTTAAAATGTTAGTTGGCCTTAAATTTAAGCAAAGTATTTTATTTGAAAATATGGAAAATGCAGAAGATATAAAAGAAAGTGCTACAGGTAGTGATGCAATTTCGTTATCTGATGATTATTATGAAAATTTATCAGAGTTTCTTACAGACGAACAACTGAATTTTATTGAGTCGGCTAATACGTTCTTTATGGGTATTATGTTAGACAGAATATTAAAAGGTGCAACAAGTATCTCTGCAGCCAAAGTGAGAGATTATAAGATTTTCAAAAATCAATTGAAGTTAATTAAAGATATCGTTTATCAAAATAAGTATGATAAATATCATGAGTTTTTCGTGACAAGTAAAGAAGATATGAGAGCATATCAAGAAAACCCTGATGCGAAAAATTTCGAGAAGCTATCTAAATTTGATCAATATTTAATTCATCCTAAAGATCAGTATGCGAAATTGATGAAAGACTTAAAAGGGTTAGTACCTAAAGAATATACTGAGGTTTTAAATTTAATAGATGAACAAAAGTTCTTAGTGGTCCAAAATACTACGGATAATGCGAGTATACCGTATCAAAATAATGTGTTTGAAGCGGAAAATATACTTAGAAATCAACAAAGATATTATCCTGAAATTACTGAAGAGATGATTGGTAAAGTTATCAATTTAATTTCATTTAGAATTCCATACTATGTAGGTCCGCTCACTAATAAAAATGGACAATCTGATTTTGCATGGATGATTCGTAAATCAGATGAACAAACTTTACCATGGAACTTTGACAAAGTTATTGATAAATCTAAGAGTGCTGAAAAATTCATCAGACGTATGACAAGTAAGTGTACTTATTTGTTAGAAGAAGATGTATTACCAAAACACAGTCTGTTATACCAAGAGATGGAAGTACTCAATGAACTTAATAATGTGCAACTTAGGGGAGAAAATGAACCTAAGCATAGAATCCATAGACTTGATCCTAAAGTTAAACAATTTTTTTATCATAATCTGTTCCAAAAGAAAAAGAATGTCACGCATAAAGATTTAATCACTTTACTACAAAACTCTGAACATAGAAATACTTTAAACAAAACAAGTGGTCAAAAATTAAAAGTGTTTGGTACGCAAAATGATTCTAAATTTGCGTCAAAACTCTCTACTTATAATGATATGAAAGCTATTTTTGGTTCTGTTGAAAATAAAAGACAGATGATTGAAGAGTTAGTTTTATGAATTACAATCTTTGAAGATAAAGCGATATTGAAACAGAAAATTGGTGAAAAGTATCCAAATATTACTGAGAAACAACTTAATCAAATTGTTAAACTGAATTATTCTGGATGGGGAAGACTAAGTGAAAAATTACTAACTAAAGAAGTGAATGGTCGTTCTTTAATAGATTTGATGTATAGTACAGAAAATAACTTTATGGAAATTATCACAGATAAAACTTTAGGATTTGTTTGTTTCATTAAAAATAGTAATAAGGTAAAAAATGCTAAAATTTCTTATAAAGATGTTGCTGAATTAAGAACTTCTCCAGCACTTAAAAAGGGTATTTGGAACGCTATAAAAATGGTAAGAGAAATTAGCGATTTATTTGGTGCACCAGAGAAAATTATTATTGAATTTGCGACAGAAGATCAAGTAAAAGGTAAACGCCAAAAGTCACGTAGCGAACTTTGGGATGATTTGGTTAAAAAGAATAACCTAAAACGAAATAAAGAGTTCAAAGGTTTGTTTGAAGAACTAAAAGATTATCCTGATTTAGATTTTTCTAATCCTAAATTATGGCTTTATATTCATCAAAACGGTAAATGTATGTATACCAAGAAGCCGATAGATTTAGAAAGATTAATGTCAGATACGAATAATCAACTCTATGAAATAGATCATATTTTACCGAGAACATTTGTAAAGGACGATAGTATTAACAATAAAGTGCTTGTTATACAAAGTGCTAACCAGAAAAAATCAGGCGATAAAATGCCGCTGGAAATTTTTGATAATCATGTACTTGTTCCATTTTGGAAGATGCTATATGAAAACGACCTAATTAGCAGTAGTAAGCTTTCAAAATTAATGAAGAAAGAATTTAATGATTTGGATAAAGAAGGTTTTATTTAAAGACAACTTGTTGAAACAAGACAGATTATTTCTCATGTAAGTGACTTCTTAACAGAAGAATATCCATCAACTACTGTCGTTCCTATGAAAGCAAACGTCGTTTCTGAATTAAGACGTAAATTTGATATACCTAAAATTCGTCAACTTAACGATTGGCATCATGCGGTAGATGCGTATTTAAATGGTTTCGTATATCAAGCTGCTCGTGTCTTTTATCCTAAAGTTAATTTATTTGAATTTAACTTCAAGTGGGAAAAAGTGCGTGAAAAATGGAGACAATTGGGTGAATTCACTGAGAATAATAAGAAAAGAGAATTCTTCCTGTTTAAGCGTATGGAAAACTATGTTAATGAACATGGGGAAGGTATGATTTCTAAATTGATATTTGACTTAGATAATTTTAAGTTCAATTATTCAAGAAAAGTAGAAAGTACAGAAAGTGCATTCTATAAACAAAGTGCTTTTTCTCCTAAAAATACGACTGCACAGTATGACTCGGATAAAAATAAAACAGCTATTTATAAAGAAATGAAAAATAAACGTGGTATTGTAGTTAGCTACACTTATGTTAAAAAAGATCAAGAGTTAATAGGTTACGGCGTATTTAATGAAACGGTATTTGAATATGTAAATAATGCTGATGTAGATATGAATACACGTGCATTGAAAATTGTTCGAAAAGCATTTCCTAAATTAGACATTAAAAAAGTACAATATCTATTTAGTATTAATAAGGGCGATACACTTCTTGTCAATGGACATCCATTCTTATTTGTTTCTGCATATGAACGCATTAATGGTAAACAATTAGAGTTTGATATCGCAATGCAACGTAAAATAAAATAGGCATTAAGTCCATATAATAATATGACAGAACAAGAAAAAGTAGAGTTTTATAATCAGTTTGCAGAAAAAGTTATTGAAGAGTTCAGAAATAGTATTGGATTACAATCTAGAGATAGAAAGGTTAACTTAATAAAAAATCTGTTTAACAATACAGAAAAGTCTAACGACTCAATGACTCAATCTATATTAGAAGTTTTGAAGATGACTAAAGTCTCAGCTGAGAGATCAAAAGAATTAAAGATACGATGGAATGGACAAACGCCAAACACATTTATAGATACTAAAAATAATGCTGAAATACAATATAAATCTATTACGGGTTTAAAAACAACTAAACCTAAATCTATTTTCAAATTAGCGGAGTCTAAAAATGAGCTTTAGGACTGTCATAATTACTAAAGAATCAAAGTTGTCCTTGAGAATGAATCATTTAATAGTAAAAGCTGATGAATTGTATAAAATTCCACTCCAAGAAATTCTATGCTTGGTGATAGAAAATCCAAGCGTTTCTATTACTGGACATTTATTAAATGCCTTGTCTGAAAATAAGATTATTACGCTTTTATGCGATAAAAAACATTTACCTTCATCGTTTGTGGTGCCAATTTATGGGCATCACAAACAATCTAGGCATATTGCTAAACAATTGAACTGGAATAAGGAATATAAATCATTACTTTGGCAGAGGATTATAAAAAATAAAATTGCTAAACAAAAACAAGTGATTCAATATTTTTATAGAAATATTGATACCTCATTCTTTGATAACTGTGTTCATGAAACCAAATTAAATGATAGTACAAATAGAGAGGGACTAGCCGCAAAGTCTTATTTCAATATTATTTTAGATTCAGGTGTATCCAGAAATTCAGATGAATTTGTGAATGCAGGACTGGATTATGGCTATCAAGTATTATTAGCTGTATTTGTGCGAACTATTGTTAGTAAAGGTTATTTAACTGAGATAGGGATAAAACATAAAAATGAATTTAACCCTTTTAACTTAGCATGTGATTTTATGGAAGTATTTAGACCGATGGTAGATTTTTTGGTTCTACAAAATGTGTACGATAAAATTTGAAAAAGAGGAAAAAAGAGCGATTTTAAACATGTTTAATGAGAAAGTTAAGTTAAACAAAAAGAATTACTTTTTAGTTAATGCGATTGAAATTTATTTGGATGGAATTTTTAAATTCTTGGAAAGTGGAGATATCAACTTTATTAAGATGCCTGTTTTTAACTTCTAAAAATTGGGTGTTTGAAAGGAGTATTATGAGATTCTTGAGACTTTTTATTATGTTTGATTTACCTGTTGAGACTTCGAGAGAACGACGTGAATATAGAAAGTTTGTTAAATTTTTGTTGAATGAAGGATATGTCAGAAGCCAATATTCAATTTATTGTAAATTGATATTAAATAGAGGTACATTAAACCATCAAATAAGTAAGCTTAAACAAAACTTACCTGCGCATGGAATTGTGCAATCGTTAATTGTCACTGAAAAACAATTTTCAGACATGACCTATCTAGTTGGCGAACCTAGAACGAAATATGATGTAAATACAACAGAAAGAATTCTTGAATTATGAAATTAGTTGGAGAATTTAATAAACCGATTGAAATAGCAAAGCAAAGATTAAATGTGATTTCTTTTCAGAATACTAGTAAATTGAATGCTTTAACTGAGGGACTTATAAAGTATAGTCAGTCTAAGTCTAAATATTATGATGAGAACGTTAGACTTGTAGCAGATGATTATCAAACAATATTACCTAATAATGTAAACTTAATTATTGTTCTGTGCGGTGATATAAACCTCTTTGATAGTAAAATATTCAAAGAAGCATTATATCATCGTTTCGAACAACAAATTTTTAACGAAGAAACGACTAATTTATTATATAATAAGGTAGAGTCAACGATAGAAAGTTTCTTAAACTCATTAGAAATAAAGAATGAAAGTTATCAAGTTGACTTTCAATCCTCTAATATTGTTTTGAAAAAGTTGCTTGGCATGTTTAAACCAGACTTTCATAATGATTTAGATGATTTAAATGCGATAGAGCAACGCAAGTTATTTATAGACACATTAACATCAACAGAAAAAGAAAATGTGTTGGTTTTGTTATTTCCTGAAGCTCATTTAGGGCTTTCGGATATGAAGGCATTTAAAAAATATCTGCAGACTCTAAATATGTTTAGTATTATTGTTACGAGCCATCCTTATTTTATTATCGAGTCAGATACATTAGCGCTTATTAAAATGAATGGAGAACCGGTAAATACTAAACAAATAAGAGAAGAGTTATTGTTGTTTAAAGAAAAAGAAACAATAACTGATTTGGATAAGACAAGCAAAATGATAGCTTATCATGAATTTTGCCAACATCCATATCTTGATGATGAGTTCTTCATTCAATTTATGAACAATTATTAGTTTACTGTCATTATAAAGGTCTCTAAAACCTTGATTTCTCGTTGTTTGAGGTTTTAGAATTATGATCTTTTAGAATGAAGTAGAACAATGGAATGATGAGATGTGGTAACTGTGCGTTTTAGAATTATGATCTTTTAGAATGAAGTAGAACTCATATTTTTCAACCTCACGCAATGGAGGAGTTTTAGAATTATGATCTTTTAGAATGAAGTAGAACTGTAGCTTACGCTAAACCGCAAGGGGAATTGTTTTAGAATTATGATCTTTTAGAATGAAGTAGAACAGCGTTCCATGTAATTTACGATACACCAAGTTTTAGAATTATGATCTTTTATAATGAAGTAAAACCAAAAGATATATGAATGCAAGATTGAATGGTTTTAGAATTGTGATCTTTTAGAATGAATTGACCATGGAGATTAACTTAACTATTTATCGTGCTTGTTTGAATGGAAAAATCTTTATATTTGTTTTGGAAATACCTTTGACTTTTCATCTATCTGTGTTAAAATTAGTACAGTTTAATAAAGAAATCGTAAGTCTTTAATTGAGAGTACAGAGATGCTCCGAAGGCAGATAATTTACATGTTGAAACTAGAGAAAGTAACTAAGTAAACACTTTATTAAGAGGTAATTTTGTATGAACACGCAATTCACCAACCCTGATTGCCATACAAATTTAGTAAAGTAACCGACAAAACAGTTACTGATTTAAATAGTTGAGATAGTAAATCTCGCATGTTCTTCGTGTCCCGTGTCTCTCAATTGAGATACGGGATTTTTTTATGGAAAGGTGAGTGCGGGAATGACAGAACGTATTGTATTAGATGATGCAGGCATGCAGCGGACTTTAACACGTATCGCACATGAAATTCTAGAGTATAACAAAGGTACTGAAAATCTTGTGTTGCTTGGTGTGAAAACACGCGGAGAATTTTTAGCGAAACGTATTCAAGTGAAGATTCAACAAATTGAAGACGTAAGTGTTCCTACAGGAACATTAGACATCACGCAATTCAGAGATGATTTAGAGTTACCGACACCTAAAATGTCTGAGAAGTCTTATGTCATTGATGTAGACCTTAAAGACAAAGTCGTTATCATCATTGATGATGTGCTTTATACGGGTCGAACTGTACGTGCGTCACTCGATGCAATCTTACTACATTCTCGACCACAAAAAATCGGGTTAGCAACATTAGTGGATCGCGGACACCGCGAATTACCAATACGCGCTGACTTTGTAGGTAAAAATATTCCAACTGCGAAAGACGAAGAAGTTTTAGTCTATGTAGACGAAACAGATGGTCGCAACGCAGTTATAATTGAATAGCTTACCCTTTTAAATCAGTACGAGAGACTGACAAAGGGTTAGATAAGAACTGTTGTCGACTTACAAAACTAGCACGAGAGGCTACAAAGCTTGTAAGAACAACTTCTAAAGAGGTACACGTGTATCTCAAACAGACAACACCTTCTTATCTTTCCCTCACAATGTCTCTTTGCACGCTGATTGCTGTAAAGAGATTTTTTTATGAAAGGAAGAAAGAGAAATGGAAAATGAACAAATGTTTGAGCGAACGGTGAAACCCGTACTAGATGTCAATGAAAAGCCGAAAGCAGGCCAATGGGCCTTCCTCAGTTTACAACATCTATTCGCGATGTTCGGCGCGACAGTCTTAGTACCATTCCTAACAGGCTTGCCAATTTCAGCGGCATTGCTTGCATCAGGAATCGGAACATTGCTTTATATCTTAATTACAAAATCAATGATTCCAGCATACTTAGGCTCAAGCTTCGCCTTCATCACACCGATTATTACAGGATTAAGTACACACAGCTTAGGAGACATGCTTGTGGCACTCTTCATGAGTGGTGTGATGTATGTCATCATCGGAATCTTAATCAAATTAAGCGGAATCGGTTGGCTTATGCATTTGTTACCGCCCGTTGTAGTAGGACCAGTCATCATGGTTATCGGATTAAGTCTTGCGCCGACAGCTGCCAACATGGCAATGTTTGAAAACACTGCAGACATGAAAGGTTACAACGTTACTTACTTGATTGTCGCAATGATCACGTTAATCACAACATTAGTTGTTCAAGGCTACATGAAAGGGTTCTTCTCGCTGATTCCAGTCTTAATCGGAATCATTGTAGGATACATCGCAGGCATCATCTTCGGCATCGTAGATTTCAAACCAGTGATGAAAGCATCATGGTTCGACTGGCCGCACATCTATGTACCATTTGTAGATTATCATCCAAGCTTCCACTTCGGACTGGTGCTCTTAATGGTTCCAATTGTGTTCGTCACAGTCAGTGAGCACATTGGACATCAAATGGTCATCAACAAGATTGTCGGCAGAAACTTTTTCGAGAAACCAGGTCTTCACAGATCAATTATCGGAGACGGTGTATCTACAATGTTTGCAAGTATTATCGGCGGACCGCCAAGTACAACATATGGTGAAAACATCGGCGTACTTGCGATAACAAAGATTTACAGTATCTACGTTATCGGCGGTGCTGCAGTCATTGCGATTATCCTGGCATTTGTAGGTAAGTTCACAGCATTGATTTCATCAATCCCAACACCAGTTATGGGTGGGGTATCCATTCTCTTATTCGGTATCATCGCTTCAAGCGGCTTAAGAATGCTGGTTGAAAGCAAGGTAGATTTTTCGGAAAACCGTAACTTAGTAATCGCGTCAGTTATTCTTGTGGTGGGTATCGGAAACTTAATGTTCGATATTCACGGCGTCAAAGTTGAAGGTATGGCACTTGCAGCACTTTCAGGTATCGTATTGAACCTAATTTTACCTAAAGTAAAACCGGAAACATCAAATAAATAAACTTTATCCAATTCTTAGGGGGAATTAACAATGAAACAATTAGTATCTATGGAACATTTATCAAATGAAGAAATCTATTCACTTATCGAAACAGCAATCGAATATAAACAAGGTAAGAAAGTTCATAAATTAAATGACACATACGTAGCAAACTTATTTTTCGAAAACTCAACACGCACAAAATGCAGCTTCGAAATGGCAGAACGTCGCTTAGGTATGCAAGAAATTCCATTTGAAACTAGTACTTCATCTGTTAAAAAAGGTGAGTCATTATATGACACATGCAAAACTTTAGAAAGCATCGGTGTAGACGCATTAGTTATCCGTCACCCACAAAATGATTACTACAAAGAATTAGAAGGATTAAACATCCCAGTCATTAATGGCGGAGACGGCAGTGGTCAACACCCAACACAAAGCTTACTTGACATCATGACAATCTATGAAGAATACAAAAAATTCAAAGGCTTGAACGTGTTAATCTGTGGAGATATTAAAAACTCACGTGTAGCACGCAGTAACTACCAAGCACTTACAGCTTTAGGTGCTAACGTTAAATTCGCAGCACCAGATGAATGGGTTGACGATACTCTAGATGCACCTTATGTCAAAATTGATGATGTCATCGAAGAAACGGATATTGTGATGTTATTACGTGTACAACACGAAAGACATGACGGAGAATTAAACTTTGATCCACATGAATACCATGAAAAATACGGTTTAACAAAAGAAAGATACAACCGCATGAAACCAAACGCAATTGTAATGCACCCAGCACCAGTGAACAGAGGCGTTGAAATTGATACAGAATTAGTAGAAGCGCCAAAAGCACGTATCTTCAAACAAATGAAAAACGGCATGTTCTTACGTATGTCAGTCATCAGCCATATTATTGCGGAACAACAGAAAGGGGTTCTTATCGATGTTGCTAATTAAGAATGCAAAAGTATTAAAAGACGGTAAATTAACAGAGGCTTCTATCTTAGTAGAAGACGACAAAGTAAAAGAAATCGCACCAGAAATCACAGTGGGTTCAGAAGTTGAAGTGATCGACGCAAAAGGTCGTTTCGCAGCACCTGGCTTAGTTGATGTACACGTACATTTAAGAGAACCAGGCGGAGAACATAAAGAAACAATTGAAACAGGTACAAAAGCAGCAGCACGCGGTGGATTCACAACAGTTTGCCCAATGCCGAATACTCGCCCAGTACCAGATACAGTTGAACATTTAGAAAAACTCAACAAATTAATTGAAGATAACGCACGCATTCGTGTATTACCATACGCTTCAATTACAATCAGACAAGCAGGCAGCGAATTAGTTGATTTCAAAGGGTTAGTTGAGCACGGCGCATTTGCGTTCACAGATGACGGTGTAGGGGTACAAACAGCCGGTACAATGTATGAAGCAATGCAACAAGCAGCCAAATTAAACAAAGCAGTGGTTGCACACTGTGAAGACAACAGTTTAATCTACGGCGGCGCTATGCACGAGGGGAAACGCAGTAAAGAATTAGGTATTCCAGGTATTCCAAACATTTGTGAAGCTGTACAAATCGCACGTGACGTATTATTAGCTGAAGCAGCAGATTGTCACTACCACGTATGTCACGTTTCAACAAAAGAAAGTGTACGTGCTATCCGTGATGCGAAAGCAGCAGGTATCAAAGTCACTGCTGAAGTGACACCGCACCACTTATTAATGACAGAAGACGATGTCCCTGGTGACAACGCAATGTACAAAATGAATCCTCCTTTAAGAAGTAAAGAAGACAGAGATGCACTGATTGAAGGATTGTTAGACGGCACAATTGATTGTATCGCAACTGACCATGCACCACATGCAGCTGACGAAAAAGCACAACCAATGACAAAAGCACCATTCGGTATTGTCGGCAGTGAAACAGCATTCCCATTACTTTACACACACTTTGTAAAAAATGGAGATTGGTCATTACAACAATTAGTTGACTACTTAACAATTAAACCTGCACAGATCTTTGACTTGCCATACGGTATCCTAGAAGAAGGCAAAACAGCAGACTTAACATTAATCGATTTAGAAGAAGAGAGAGAAATCAAAGCAGAAGATTTCCATTCAAAAGCAAGCAACACACCATTCATCGGTTATAAAGTATACGGCAACCCTGTATTAACAATGGTAGCTGGAGAAGTGGCATTCAAGGAGGAATAAACAACAATGTTAGAAAAACGATATCTTGTATTTGAAGATGGTTCAATTTATGAAGGAAGAAAGCTGGGATCAGACAATCTGACTAAAGGTGAGATTGTCTTCAACACAGCAATGACGGGTTATCAAGAAACAATTTCTGACCCGTCTTACACAGGTCAAATCATTACATTCACTTATCCTTTAATCGGGAATTACGGTATTAACAGAGATGATTTTGAATCGTTAGTACCGACATTAAGTGGCGTAGTCGTAAAAGAAGCGAGTACGCATCCTAGCAACTTTCGTCAACAAAAGACTTTCAACGATGTATTAGTTCAATATGATATTCCAGGTATTTCTGGTGTAGATACACGTAGTATCACACGTAAAATACGTGAACATGGAGTACTTAAAGCAGGTTTTACAGACCACGCTGAAGATATTCCAACATTCATAGAAGAACTTAAACAATTTGAACTCTCTCGTGACGAAGTACCGATGGTATCGACGAAAACACCTTATGTATCAACTGGCTCAGACTTAAGCGTCGTATTGGTAGACTTCGGAAAGAAACAAAATATCGTTAGAGAACTTAACGCACGCGGTTGTAATGTAACTGTCGTGCCATACAATACACCAGCTGAAATTATTCTTGGCATGTCACCTGACGGTGTCATGTTATCGAATGGCCCAGGAGATCCTGAAGATGTACCAGAAGCTGTGGAAATGATTCAAGGTATCTTAGGGAAAATTCCATTCTTCGGTATTTGTTTAGGTCACCAGCTATTTGCATTATCACAAGGTGCCGAAGCTTTCAAAATGAAGTTTGGTCACCGTGGTGCAAACCATCCGGTTAAAGACTTAGCAACAGGAAAAATTGCTTTAACAAGTCAAAACCATGGTTACGCAATTGATGAAGCTTCAGTTGCATACACAGATTTAGAAGTCACACATATTGCCTTAAATGACGGCACAGTGGAAGGATTAAAACATAAAACGCTTCCTGCTTTTTCAGTACAATATCATCCAGAAGCATGCCCAGGACCTACTGATTCAAATTACTTATTCGATCAATTCATTGATATGATGAAAGAATTCAAAGCGAAGGAGCGTACAGTCAATGCCTAGAAATAATGACATCAAAACCATTTTAGTGATTGGTTCAGGACCTATCATCATCGGTCAAGCTGCAGAGTTTGATTATGCTGGTACACAAGCGTGTTTAGCCTTAAAAGAAGAAGGTTACCGCGTTATCTTAGTCAATTCAAACCCAGCAACAATTATGACTGACAAAGAAATTGCAGATAAAGTTTATATCGAACCTTTAACACACGACTTTATCGCACGTATCATCCGTAAAGAACAACCTGATGCACTCTTACCAACACTTGGTGGACAAACAGGTTTGAACATGGCCATTCAACTTCATGACAGCGGTGTTTTAGAAGCGAACAATGTACGTTTATTAGGAACGAAATTAAGTTCAATTCAACAAGCAGAAGACCGTGAGTTATTTAGAAGTTTGATGAATGACTTAGATGTACCTGTTCCTGAAAGTGACATCGTCCACACCGTAGAACAGGCTTTTGCGTTCAAAGAACAAGTGGGATATCCATTAATCGTCCGCCCAGCATTTACAATGGGTGGTACAGGCGGCGGTATTTGTCATAACGACGAAGAATTAAAAGAAGTTGTGACAAACGGCTTGCATTATAGCCCAGCTACACAATGTTTGATTGAAAAATCTATCGCAGGATTTAAGGAAATTGAATATGAAGTAATGCGTGATAAAAACGATAACGCCATTGTGGTTTGTAATATGGAAAATATCGACCCAGTTGGTATCCATACAGGTGACTCTATCGTTGTTGCGCCAAGTCAAACTTTGACAGATGTTGAATATCAAATGTTACGTGACGTATCATTAAAAGTTATTCGTGCTTTAGGTATCGAAGGTGGTTGTAACGTACAATTAGCACTTGATCCATACTCAATGAATTACTATATCATTGAAGTTAACCCACGTGTATCACGTTCATCAGCCTTAGCATCAAAAGCAACAGGTTATCCGATTGCGAAATTAGCAGCTAAAATTACGGTTGGTTTAACATTGGATGAAATGTTAAATCCTGTCACAGGCACATCTTATGCGGCCTTTGAACCAGCTTTAGACTATGTGATTTCTAAAATTCCACGTTTCCCATTTGATAAATTTGAAAAAGGCGAACGTGTACTTGGAACACAAATGAAAGCAACAGGTGAAGTTATGGCTATCGGCCGTACGTATGAAGAATCATTATTAAAAGCCATTCGTTCATTAGAATATGGTGTCCATCATCTAGGATTACCGAATGGAGAAAGTTACGATTTAGACTACATAAAAGAACGTATCTTACAACAAGATGATGAACGTCTTTTCTTCATCGGTGAAGCGATTCGACGTGGTACAACACTCGAAGAAATTCACGAGATGACTAAAATCGATTACTTCTTCCTTAACAAATTCCAACATATTATCGATATCGAACGTGAATTAAAAGCACATAAAGGTGATATCGAATATCTTAAATATGCGAAAGACTATGGTTTCAGCGATAAAGTCATCGCTCATAGATTTGATATGGAAGAAGAAGATGTTTATCGACTCCGCCATGAAAATGATATTAAACCAGTATACAAAATGGTAGATACATGTGCTGCAGAATTTGAATCTGCGACACCGTACTACTATGGAACATATGAAAGAGATAACGAATCCATCGTAACAGATAAAGAAAAAGTGATTGTACTTGGTTCTGGTCCGATCCGTATCGGTCAAGGTGTTGAATTCGACTATGCGACAGTTCATGCCGTATGGGCAATCCAAAATGCAGGCTATGAAGCAATCATCGTCAACAACAACCCAGAAACAGTGTCAACTGACTTTTCAATTTCAGATAAACTTTACTTCGAACCATTAACTGAAGAAGATGTCATGAACATTATTGAGCTCGAACAACCTAAAGGTGTTGTAGTTCAATTCGGTGGCCAAACTGCCATCAATTTAGCAGAAAAACTTGCGAAACACGGTGTGCAAATCTTAGGTACATCTTTAGAGAATTTAAACCGTGCTGAAGATAGAAAAGAGTTTGAAGAACTCTTAAATACCATCGATGTACCGCAACCGAAAGGTAAAACTGCAACTTCTCCTGCAGAAGCTTTAGACAATGCGAGAGAAATCGGTTATCCAGTTGTTGTACGTCCATCGTATGTATTAGGTGGCCGTGCGATGGAAATCGTGTATAATGATGCAGAGTTAGAAAACTACATGAGAGAAGCTGTAAAAGCGAGTCCTGAACATCCTGTACTTGTTGACCGTTACTTAACAGGTAAAGAAATTGAAGTTGATGCGATTTCAGATGGTGAAACAGTGATTATTCCAGGTATTATGGAACATATTGAACGTGCAGGGGTGCACTCAGGCGACTCTATCGCAGTTTATCCGCCTCAAACGTTATCTGATGAAGTGATTCAAACTTTAGAAGCTTATACAACGAAACTTGCGAAAGGTTTGGATATTATCGGTTTAATCAATATCCAATTCGTATTAGCACATGATGGTGTCTATGTGTTAGAAGTGAACCCAAGATCAAGTCGTACAGTACCGTTCTTAAGTAAGATTACAGATATTCCAATGGCACAACTTGCGATGCGTGCCATCTTAGGAGAAAAACTAAGTGACTTAGGTTACAAACCAGGACTTCAACCTTATTCAGAAGGGGTTTATGTTAAAGCGCCAGTATTCAGTTTTAATAAATTGAAAAATGTCGACATTACGCTTGGACCTGAAATGAAATCAACAGGTGAAGTCATGGGTAAAGATTTAACTTTAGAAAAAGCATTGTTCAAAGGTTTAACTGCGAGCGGTGTGGAAGTGAAAGATCATGGTACAGTGTTAATTACTGTCAGTGATAAAGATAAAGAAGAAATGGTTAAAATCGCCAAACGTTTACATGAAGTTGGATATAAAGTACTCGCAACTTCAGGTACAGCTGCGAAATTAGCTGAAAATCATATTCCGGTTGAAACAGTGGGTAAAATCGGCGGTGAAGATGATTTATTAAATCGCATTCAAAATGGTGACGTACAAATTGTCATTAACACTATGACAAAAGGGAAAACGATTGAAAGAGATGGTTTCCAAATCAGACGTGCGTCTGTAGAAAATGGTGTGCCATGTTTAACATCATTAGATACAGCGAATGCGTTAACGAATGTGATTGAAAGTATGACATTCACAATGAGAAGTATGTAAAAGTAGTTAAAGTGGCTATAATGAAGATAGATTCAAGATTAAAAGGAGGATTTAACAGTGGAACAAAACATTATCGTATCCAATCGAGAAATTGCGGACCGCATTTTTGAAATTAAAGTAAAAGGACCTGTGACACGCAAAATGACACAACCTGGACAATTCGTTCATATTAAAGTAGGTGAAGGTTCACTGCATATGTTGAGACGTCCGATCTCAATTTGCCATATCGAACCTGAAATTGAAACCTTTACGATGTTATATCGTGCAGAAGGTGCTGGGACACAACGTCTGTCTCAAATGCGTGAGAATGATGCGATTGATATTATTGCACCTCTAGGTAATGGTTTCCCTGTTGAAAAAGCAGAACGTAAAGCGCTTCTTGTGGGCGGCGGTATCGGTGTTCCTCCTTTATATGAACTATCTAAACAACTGAATCGTCAAGGTATTGAAACAGTACATGTTTTAGGTTTCAGAAGTAAAAAAGATGTCTTCTACGCAGATGAATTTGCGCAATTAGGTGAAACGCACATTGTGACTGAAGATGGCACAATGGGATCAAAGGGCTTTGTGACAAATGTGATTTCTGAGTTGCCGGTAGATTATGATATTTACTATACATGCGGACCTAAACCGATGTTAAAAGCCATTAAAGAACATGACAAATTAGCAGATATTGAAGGTTTCTTATCACTTGAAGAACGCATGGGTTGCGGTATCGGTGCATGTTATGCATGTGTCTGCCATACACCTGAATCTGAAACAAGTTATGTCAAAGTTTGTACAGATGGACCTGTATTTGAGAAAGGAGCAGTCATCCTATGAGTCGATTAAATGTAGAAATTCCAGGATTAGAGTTAAAGAACCCGATTATGCCAGCAAGCGGTTGTTTTGCTTTCGGTGCTGAGTTCAGTCAATTTTATGACTTAAGTGAACTGGGTGCCATTATGATTAAAGCCGCTACGAAAGAAGCACGTTATGGTAATGAAACACCACGTGTTGCTGAAACTGATAGTGGTATGATTAATGCGATTGGGTTACAAAACTCTGGTGTGCATCACATTATTGAACATGAACTTAAGAAGTTAGAACAATTTGATGTACCGATTATCGCAAACGTTGCGGGTTCTACTGAAGAAGACTATGTATACGTGGCTGAGCATATTTCAAAAGCACCAAACGTGAAAGCGTTGGAATTAAACATCTCTTGTCCGAACGTGAAAGAAGGCGGTATGCAGTTTGGTGTGGATCCAGTAGTTGCTGCTGAATTGACACGTAAAGTTAAAGCAGTTTCTGAAGTGCCTGTATACGTGAAACTTTCACCAAACGTAACAGATATTGTCGCAATGGCTAAAGCAATCGCGCAATATGCGGATGGTTTAACAATGATTAATACATTAGTCGGCTTACGTATTGATGCGAAAACAGGACGTCCGATTATCGCAAATACAGTCGGTGGCTTAAGCGGACCAGCAATCAAACCTGTCGCAATGCGAATGGTTTATCAAGTCAGACAAGCTGTAGATATTCCAATTATCGCAATGGGCGGTGTTCAAAACGCACAAGATGTTATAGACTATATTTCAGTGGGTGCGAATGCGGTAGCAGTTGGAACAGCTAACTTCCAAAATCCAATGGTATGTAAAGAAATCATTGATGAACTGCCAGCATTGCTCGACGACTTAGGTGTAAACCATATCAATGAATTGTACAAAAGGACTTTTGAGGTGACTAAATAATGGCAAATCGTAATTTACCTTTACCGATTATCGCATTAGACTTTGCGACGGCTGAAGAAGTAGAAAATTTCTTAGATTTATTTGATGAACCTTTATACATCAAAATCGGAATGGAACTTTATTATCAAACTGGCCCTGAATTAATCAACAAAATTAAAGCACGCGGCCACCAAATCTTCTTAGATTTAAAACTGCATGATATTCCAAATACAGTCAAACAAGCGATGGCTGGTTTAGGACGTTTAAATGTAGATTTAGTAAACGTTCATGCTGCTGGTGGTACTGAAATGATGCGCCAAGCAGTTGAAGGCTTACGTAGCGTCAACAAAGACACTAAAATTATTGCGGTCACACAATTAACATCAACAACAGAAGAAATGCTGCAAAAAGAACAAAACATCCAAACTTCAATTGAAGAGGCTGTATTAAACTATGCACGTTTAACTAAAGAAGCTGGCTTAGATGGTGTAGTATGTTCACCATTAGAAGCAGAATTACTGACAAAAGAATTAGGTTCAGACTTCTTGAAAGTAACACCAGGTATTCGTCCAGCACATTACGCACAAGACGATCAAAAACGTATTACAACACCAGACAAAGCACGTGAAATGGGTTCTACACATATTGTAGTAGGTCGTCCAATCACACAAAGTGACAATCCGGTTGAAAGTTATCATCATATTAAAGAAAGTTGGTTAGGTTAAGATGTCAAAACAAATTGCGCAACCATTATTAGATATTGGTGCAGTTGCACTATCACCGAATGATTTATTTACATGGAGTTCAGGGATTAAATCTCCGATTTATTGTGATAATCGTGTTACATTAGGTTATCCAGAAGTTCGTAACGCGATTCGTGACGGTTTAATCGAATTGATTCAAACACATTTCAAAGATGCTGAAATTGTATCAGGAACTGCGACAGCGGGCATTCCTCATGCAGCGTTCATCTCTGAAAAATTAGATATGCCAATGAGCTATGTACGTTCTAAAAGTAAAAGCCATGGTAAACAAAACCAAATCGAAGGTGCACCAAGTAAAGGTAAAAAAATCGTAGTCGTTGAAGACTTAATTTCAACAGGCGGTTCTTCTTTAGTTGCTGCAGAAGCATTAAGAGAAGCTGGCGCTGAAGTATTAGGTGTAGTTGCTATCTTTACGTATGGTCTTGCTAAAGCGGATCAAATGTTCAAAGATGCTGATATTCCGTTCTATACTTTAAGTGACTACAACGAATTAATCGACGTGGCTAAAGAACAAGGCAAAATTTCTGAGTCTGATATTCAATCTTTAGTTGAATGGAGAGACAATTTAGCATAAGATGGAATTGGATGGAGGGATGAACCATGTCCAATACACATGCACAAACTGCTCATAAACCATTTGCGCACTTAAATAAATTCTTATCCGCAAATGAAGATTATCGTGAGCCGGTCAATAACTATGATCAAGAAGAAAATCAATGGTTATCGAATGAACACGAGAAAAACATATTCAAGAAATGTAAAACAGATATAAAAGAAAAAGGCTTAATTTAAAAACAAACGACAAAATCCGCAATCATGAACACTCATTTTGAGCTTATGATTGCGGATTTTTAGATTTTAAGAAAAATCTGTCTAAGTCAAAAGTGACAAATAGACTAGCGTAAATATATTTTAATAAAGATATAACCGATAATAATCACTGCTAACATTGCTAAAATAGGTAAGAAAAAGTGAGACATCATAGACCTCCATTCATTCAATCATCTGATTAAGATTTACTCATTGTTTTGGAATAAAGTCATTATACTATGAATTGTGTCATACATATAGAAAAAGGTACTGTTTGATTCACTTTTGGTCTTTCACAATGTTAGCTTAAGTTAACGCTTTTAAGGAAAAACACAATCTCAATTAAGGCAGTTCTATGTATAGGTTGAGTTGCTTTTGTATAGTCATTCATGTATCGTTTTAAGTGTCAAAATAGTGATTTTTAAGTTGCTTAATTTTAAATTACTATGTGATTAGTAAATAGTAAGTCTATGAGGAGGGGATAGTGTGCAAATACCAAAGGTAACACCATTTTTAATGTTTAATAATGAAGCTGAAGAAGCGATTGAACTATATACTTCAGTATTTGAAGATAGTGAAGTAGTTTCAATGGTGAAGTATGATGAGTTTGGAAGCGGAGAAGCGGGTGCAGTCCAACACGCAATTATTCGTTTAAAAGACCAAATCATTATGGCAATTGATAATTCTAATGGAACTGAAATACCGATGAATCCATCTATTTCTTTATTTGTGACAGTAGATAATGCTATGGAAATGGAACGTCTATACAGTGGATTAAAAAGCGGCGGTGCCATTTTAATGGCCAAAACTGAGCTTGGACCTTACAGAGAATTCGCATGGATACAAGATCGCTTCGGTGTGAATTTCCAACTAGCATTAATGGATTAATTTCATCAATGATATGTAAACAACTCACCTGATAGGTGGGTTGTTTTTTTTATTTACAGCAGGCTATGAAAGAAGAATATAATAAAGGTGAGTTATGAACAAACGCCATTTAAAAAGATAGATTGGTAGTCTGAATTTTGGAGTGATACCCATGATAGATATGCATAATCATATATTAATTGATGCAGATGATGGACCAAGAGATGAAGAAGCGGCTATTCAATTATTAAAACAAGCTAAAAAAGAAAATGTAACAAAAATTATTGCAACACCTCATTATACTAATAAATACGATAATTCTTTTGATAAAGTAAAGTTAAAAATAAAAAGATTATGTAAATTAAAAGAGTTTAAAGATTTAGGAATTCAAATTTATCCAGGACAAGAGGTAAGAATTCATCAGAATTTAATTGAAGATATTAAATCCGGAAAGGTAAGTGGTTTAAACAAGTCCAGATACTTACTAATTGAGTTTCCTCCTAACGACATTCCTGATTATACGTATCAAATGTTTCAAAATATACAGGGTTTAGGTTATATTCCCATCATTGCACACCCTGAACGTAATATCGCTTTGTTGAAAGATATGAGTGTTTTATATAACTTAGTTCAGCAAGGAGCATTAAGTCAAATTACTTCAACGTCTTTAGTAGGGGATTTTGGTAAAGGAATTCAAGATGTATCGAATGAACTAATGAAATGCAATCTTGCTCATTTTATCGCATCTGATGCGCATGACTTTGAAGCTAGACCTTTTATGATGAAGTCTTTATTTAAAGAAGAAGTGTTATTGGATTTTTGTGAATCTATGATGAAGTTAATCAAGAATGCAGAAGCAATTATTAAAAACGAAGAAATTAATAAGCGTGAACCGCTTATTCCTGATAGTCAAAAAATTAAAGGTTGGATATTTTAAAATAAAGCACTCGAAAACATTTTGTCTTCGAGTGCTTTTAAAGTAAATAGATTATTTTAATTTCACTTTTTCTGAATCGCTTTTCATTGATTGGATGTGATCATAATCTGGTGTGGCATATAATGTTTTTTGATTATCGTACGTTACAAAGCCAGGTTTCGCACCTGATGGTTTGTGTACGTTTTTGATATCTGTGTAATCTACTGGAATTTGACCAGAGTTTCCTGCTTTAGAGAAGTAGGCTGCTAACATTGCAGCTTCTTCAATTGTTTTATCGCTTGGTTCATCTTCGAAAATGACTACGTGAGAACCAGGAATATCTTTTGTATGGAACCATAAATGGTGCTTACGTGCTTTTTTATTTGTTAGATAATCGTTTTGTTTGTTGTTTTTACCTACATATATAGTTGAGCCATCTGTAGAAAGGTAAGTTTGCAACTGCATTTGCGGTTGTTTCTTTTTCTTACGATTTTGACGTTGTTTCATAAAGCCTTGTTCTGCAAGTTCTTCACGGATTTCGTCAATATCTTCTACTGTGATATGAGCCAACTGTTGCTCAATAGATTCAAAGTATGCAATGTTTTCTTCTGTGAGTTGAATTTGGTGTTCAAGCTCATGTTCACGTGTTTTTAAACGGTTATATTGCTTATAGTAATATTGAGCATTCAGTGAAGGTGATTTAGTCGGATCTAACTTAATTGTCACTTCTTCACCTGTGTAGTAATTTTCAGTAGTTAAGGTTTCATCACCTTGTTTAATGCGATAGATGTTTGCGGTAATGAGTTCACCATATAACTGCATATCTTCTTTTGATTGCGTACCTTCATACTCAGCGTTTAATTTAACGAGTTTGTTTCGGTTTTTTTGAAGTTGTTGTTGGACAAAACGAACTAGATCATTCGCACGTTGTTTAACACGTTCACGTTCGCCACGTGCATCGTAGAAACGATCTAATAACTCATCAAGTGATTCATAAGTCACGCTATCATCATCAAACTGTTTTAAACGCATGAAGTAATAATCTTCTTTACCAGTTTCATGGTTTTTATGGAAAATCGGAACAGGCTTAAGTTTAGTTTCTTCCATAACTTCATCGAATGCTGCAGGTAATGTTTCAGTAGTCATAAATTGACGACGTTCTGTAATTTCTTTTGTAATGAGTGGACTGAAACCTTCGAAAGTTTGTAAGAGTTGTCTCGCAATATTACCTTGATTGAAATCTATATATTTTAATACGTCTTGACCTGAAACTTCATAAGGATTGATTTTATTTTGTGTAGGTGGTGCTTCATATTGGAATCCTGGCATAACGGTACGATATTGGTTTGTGTTTGGTGTTAAATGTTTGAAACCTTCGATAATCTTGCGATTATCATCCACAAGTATTAAGTTACTGTGTTTACCCATAATTTCTAAGATAACGGTACGATATATTTTATCACCGAGTTCATCTGTGCTTTGAACATCGATTTCGATACGACGGTCATTATCAATTTGACGAATTGCTTGTATAATTCCGCCGTCTAAGTGTTTACGAAAGACACGGTTAAACATTGGCGGTTCAAATGGGTTATCATATTTCTTTTTCGTAATATGCATACGAGAGAAATTAGAATGGATAGATAACAGTAATGAATGGTTTTTACGATTCTGACGAATGATCATTATAATTGTATCGTTATCAGGTTGGTTGATTTTATGAATACGTCCACCTTCAAGAAAGGACAGTTCTTCTACCATTTTCTTTGTGAATAGGCCATCAAATGCCATAATTATCAGCTACCTTTTTATTTTCGTTCTTGTACTACGTTCTTATTATTGTACCATGTGAATATGGTAAACTTCCAAATTAAGATTTTATCTATTGGCATCTATACAATTTTATTTAGAATATGGTATCATTATATAATACAACAATAGCTTAGAGAGGTCGTAAGGCATGGATAATGAAAAAGGTTTACTAATTGTCTTATCAGGTCCATCTGGAGTCGGAAAAGGTACTGTCCGCAAAGAAATATTTGATGACCCGAAAACATCATACAAATATTCAATTTCAATGACGACACGTGAAATGCGTGAAGGTGAACAAGATGGCGTTGATTATTTTTTCAAGACAAAACGAGAGTTTGAGCAACTTATCGCACAAGATCAATTTATTGAGTATGCAGAATATGTAGGTAACTACTACGGTACACCTGTACAGTATGTGAAAGACACTATGGATGAAGGCTATGATGTCTTCTTAGAAATCGAAGTTGAAGGTGCGAAACAAGTACGCAAGAAATTCCCTGATGCATTATTTATCTTCCTAGCACCGCCAAGTTTAGACCACTTAAGAGAGCGTTTAGTCGGCCGCGGTACAGAATCAGACGAAAAGATTCAAAGTCGTGTGAAAGAAGCACGTAAAGAAGTGGAAATGATGAATCTTTATGACTACGTTGTGGTAAACGATGAAGTAGAACTTGCTAAAGAACGTATTCAAGCAATCGTTGCAGCCGAACATCTAAAACGCGAACGTATAGAAGCAAAGTATAGAAAAATGATATTGGAGGCCAAAAAATAATGTTATACCCACCGCTTAATCAATTAACTTCAAAAGTAAAATCAAAATATTTAATCGCAACAGTGGCAGCCAAACGCGCACGTGAATTATATGACAAAAAAGACACTGCGTTATTAGAAAAATATCACTCAGTTAAAACAGTTGGAGAAGCTCTAGAAGAGATTGCCGATGGCAAAATCACTCCAATCGAACCAGAATTAAACGAAAGTGAATTCGAAACAAAAGACTGAGTTTAAAAGTGATTATATAAATTGAAAACAACCTTTAAGGCAAAAAACTGCTTTAAAGGTTGTTTTTCATTTAATAAGACATCTTCAATTGTTCCATGGAACGTTCTAACTGATCAAAATCTATAATACGTGCTTGTCTATGAAATTCTCTTCCATTATTAAAAAGAATGACGACAGGTGCAGTAAAGAGTGAGAGTTGACCGGCAGCTTCAGGAATATCATTTACAATAATTTGTGCTGCAGGTATTTCTAATTGTTTTACTAATTTTTCTACTCTAGGTTGGTCTGCATGGCAGACTGAGCAACCATTCGCCATGACATATAATAAAAATTTATTTTCTGATTCAATGCGTTGTGTAATATCGTCATATTGCTTTAAAGTCTCCATCCTCGAACCTTCTTTCTATTGTCTGTATCGAAAGCTATCTTACGCGGATAGAGGTAGAGAATCAACTTTATTGCTTTGCAAAGCAAAGGACTTTTTTGACCTAGAGTGTTAAAATATAAAATGATTGATGAATTATGAGGCCATTTCATTTGGACTCATTTTTTAATATTAAGCCGTATACATAAAGAGAGAATAAACTTGGAGGCAAAGATTGCGATGAAGAATATTTTATTAGCAGTATCGGGTGGTATTGCAGCTTATAAAGCGATTGATTTAACAAGTAAATTAACACAAGCAGGGTATGACGTACGTGTAATGCTGACTGAACATGCACAAGAGTTTGTGACACCGCTTGCTTTCCAAGCAATCAGTCGTAATCCTGTATACACGAGTACATTTAAAGAAGAGAATCCAGCTGAAATTCAACATATAGCGTTAGGTGATTGGGCAGACGCAGTGATTATTGCGCCAGCGACTGCCAATATTATCGGTAAATTAGCAAACGGTATTGCTGACGATATGATTACTTCAACTTTATTAGCGACGACTGTTCCTAAATTTGTTGCTCCTGCTATGAATGTGCATATGTATGAAAATCCAAGAGTACAAGCAAACATGCAAGTATTGACTGAAGATGGATATCATTTCGCTGAACCTGGTGAAGGCTTTTTAGCCTGCGGCTATGTAGCGAAGGGCCGTATGATGGAACCATTGGATATCATTGCATTCATGCGCCAAACGATGGAACAAAATAATAATCAATCAGTCATCAATGAGAGTGATTGGTTCAATGGTAAACATGCCTTAGTTACAGCAGGACCGACGGTCGAAGTTATTGATCCTGTACGTTTTGTTTCTAATAGAGCATCGGGGAAAATGGGATATGCACTTGCTGATGCATTACAAAAGAGAGGCGCTAAAGTAACTTTAGTGAGTGGTCCAACAAGCTTAACGCCACCAGAAAATGTGGACTTTGTACCTATAACTAGTGCGGAAGATATGTTTAACGCAGTAGTTGAACGTTTTGATGCTCAGGACTTTGTCTTTAAAACGGCTGCAGTTTCAGATTACAAACCATCAGAAAAACTGGAACATAAAATGAAAAAACAAGATGGAGATTTAACCATTTCATTTACACGAACTAAAGATATATTGAAATATTTAGGTGAGCATAAATCGCAACAAAAATTAATTGGCTTTGCAGCTGAAACACAAGATATTGAAAAATATGCAAAAGCTAAATTAGAGAAAAAGAATGCAGATGTGATTATTGCGAATAACGTAGGAGACACATCTATCGGTTTCAGTTCTGATGATAATGAAGTCACATTATACTTCAAAAATGACGAAGCAGTTAATATAGAGAAAGGTAAGAAACAGCAGCTTGCTGGAAGAATCTTAGAAGAATTAGAACGTAGGTGGAAATAATGTATGCAAAGGTAATTGTAGATGTCCCAGCTAAAAACGTAGACTTTACCTTTGACTATAAAATACCAGAGCGACTCGTACCCATTATTCAAGTTGGTGTACGAGTCGTTGTACCCTTTGGGTACAGAACCATTCAAGGGTATGTTATGGAAATAGCTGAGGAACCAGATCCAGAACTAGATTTATCTAAACTAAAAGAAATCCAAGAAATTCAAGATATCAAACCAGAACTGACACCTGAATTAGTTGATTTAAGCGCTTGGTATGGTAAATATCATGTCACGAAACGTATTTCTATTTTAGAAGCCATGTTACCAAGTGCTATTAAAGCAAGATATACCAAAGTATTTGAAATTGTAGAAGATGAATCAATACCAGATGACATTTTAAAACGCTTTAATAAAGAAGGACATTATGCTTATAAAGCTGCTCAACAAAATGGTGATTTAAAACATTTAGTTCCTTTATTAGAAGAAGGTATCGTTAGAGAAAAAACGTTACTGTCTCAAAATACAAAGAAAAAAACACAACGTGCAATACGAATAAGAGATGATCATCAACCAGATGAAGTTTTAGCAATGTTAGAACGACACCCTAAACAATATGATGTTTATGCTTACTTGCTAGATGCACAAAATAGAGATGTTCCTTTAAAAGAACTTGAAGAAGTAGGGTTATCAGCTTCAAGTGCTAAAACATTGGAACGTAATGGTTTTGTTGAGAAGTATGATGCCATAGTAGAACGTGACCCATATGCATCAAGAGTATTTGAACAAGAAGAAAAACGACAACTCACTCCAAGCCAACAAATCGCTTACGATGAGATTAAAAAGGTTATTGATGAAGAAAAACAAGAGACTTTCTTATTACATGGTGTAACAGGTTCTGGTAAAACTGAAGTTTATCTTCAAACGATAGAAGCTGTTCTAGAAAAAAATCAACAGGCTATGATGTTAGTTCCAGAAATTGCTTTAACACCACAAATGGTTTTACGTTTTAAACGTAGATTTGGTGATGAAGTTGCAGTATTGCATTCAGGTCTTTCAAAAGGCGAACGTTATGATGAGCGGCAAAAAATACGTGACGGTCGTGCACGTGTAAGTGTAGGCGCGCGTTCTAGTGTTTTTGCACCATTTAAAAATCTGGGTATGATTATTATTGATGAAGAACATGAGGCAACATATAAACAAGAAGATTATCCTCGTTATCATGCGAAAGAGATTGCATTATGGCGAGCAAAATATCATCAATGTCCATTAATTTTAGGTAGTGCGACGCCAAGTCTTGAATCATATGCACGTGCTGAAAAGGGAGTTTATCACTTATTAAGCTTACCTGATCGTGTGAATAATCAACCATTACCTGAAATTGATATTGTAGATATGCGTGAAGAATTAGCAAATGGTAACCGGTCAATGTTTTCGACAGAATTGCGAGAAGCAATTCAAGACCGTTTATCTCGCAATGAACAAATTGTACTGTTTCTAAATCAACGTGGTTATTCTTCATTTATATTATGTCGAGACTGTGGTCATGTACCGCAATGTCCAAACTGCGATATTTCATTGACCTACCATAAATCTAGCGATAAATTGAAATGTCATTATTGTGGTTATGAAGAAACACCGCCTAATAAATGTCCAAACTGCGAAAGTGAACACATTCGTCAAATGGGAACTGGTACACAACGTGTGGAAGAACTGTTAAATCGTGAATTTGAAAATGCGAAGATTATTCGTATGGATGCAGATACAACATCAAGAAAAGGTGCACATGAGAAGTTATTGAATGACTTCGGAGATGGTAAAGGGGATATTCTGCTCGGTACTCAAATGATTGCGAAAGGGTTGGATTTCCCAAATATTACACTTGTCGGTGTATTAAACGCTGATACAATGTTGAACTTACCAGATTTTCGTTCCAGTGAAAGAACCTTCCAATTGCTGACTCAAGTAGCAGGGCGTGCAGGACGTCATGAAAAAGAAGGGAAGGTTATTATCCAAACCTATAACCCTGATCATTATGCGATACAAGATGTCCAGCTTAATGATTATTTATCGTTCTATCATAAAGAAATGAAATACAGACAAATTGGTAAGTATCCACCATACTATTTCTTGATTAACTTTACGATTTCTCACCAAAATATGAAAGAAGTTATGCAAGCAGCGGCACATGTTCATAAAATATTATTACAACACCTCACGGATCGGGCTTTGATTTTAGGACCATCACCAGCAGCTATCGCTAGAATTAATAGAGAATTTCGTTTCCAAGTTCTAGTCAAATACAAAAGTGAACCCGAATTACACAAAGCACTTCAATATTTAGATGATTACTATCATGAACGCTATCAAAAAGATAAGCTTTCATTAAAGATAGACATAAACCCTTATGTCATGATGTAGAGAATAAAATAGCATAAAATCAAGGATAAGTGATGATTTAGGAAGTATTAGATGCTTTTTAGATTGTCACTTATCTTTTTATTTTCAGCCAACATCAATGTATAAGTGTAACACTTTTTGAAAGTTCTTTATTATTGCGTGCTATACAAAAAGTGGGGTAAAATAAATCAAATTATAAATGCTTATCTGCTTACGAACTTCATATAGATATACGATTAAGGATTCTTTATGAGACACCATACTTTTAAAAGTAAGCAGTTTATCAAATCTATAATTAATTTTCAAAAGGGGATGATGAAACGATGAAAATAGCAATCATTAGCGCAACGGGTAAACAAGGAACGCTCTTAACTGAAAAAGCATTAGAGAGAAACCATGAAGTTACTGCGTTTGTCAGAAATCATAATAAATTACAATTTGATGTTCCATATGTAGAAAAAGACATATTAGATATTACTCGTGAAGATTTAGAAGGTTTTGATGCAGTATTCGTCGCATTTGGCGCACCAAAAGGGAAAGAAGAGTTATATATTCAAATGACTAATCATCTTATTAATATTTTAGACGGTATAGATGTAAAACTGATGTTTGTTGGTGGAACAGGTAGATTGTATATAGATGATAGTAAAACAACAAGAGTAGCGGATAATCCAAATATCCCAGAGACTGTAAAAGAATCAGCTATAAAAATGGCTGAAGCTTATGATATTCTAGCAGCGCAAGACAAACTAAAAGACTGGACGTTTGTAAGTCCTGCAAGCATGTTTGATTTTAATGGTCCAGAAACCAACGATTATAAATTGGGTACTGATACAATTATTTATAACTCAAGAAATAAATCTTATGTATCGTACAGTGATTTCAGCAACGCATTTATAGATGAAGCTGAAAATGATCAATATCCAAACCAAGGTATCACAGTAGTTTCTGGTTAACTGATAATAAAAAGCAACCTCATTAAAAGCAATAGAAAGTAAATTGCTTTTAATGAGGTTTTATTATTAAGAATGCACTAACTTGTACAGGTGTATATATCTTATATAGGTAACTATAAGTTAATATCCCTTTTTTGATATTGTAATGATTATTTTCATGTATAATAAGGAATCAAGGAGTGATTTTATGATTCTGCTCAAAACGTTTATCATAGCATTTTCAGTTTTCACATTTTTATCTGCGATATTAATGTTAGCACGTAATCCGAAAACACCTAAAATTACAATGATCCTCTTAATAGTAGGAAGCTTATTGTTAGATATCGGAGCTTTAATTGCTAATTTCATACCAGCTCTGATTCTTTTAATCATTGGATTTGCGATGATCCAAGTAGGCATAGGTATTTATCAAAAGCGAACTTTTGGGAAAATCATCTTTTTAGCACAAAGTGTAAGGTTCATTGTAAGCATATTTGTTATTGTTTTCTTTATTATTTTACAATAGTTTAAAGCATCTACTAAGAAATCTTGGTAGGTGCTTTTTTACGCCTTAGCAAAGGTATCCAGTGAATTAAGCTATCAATTTAAAAAGAAAGGTTAGATGTTATGGAAATTTTGCATTTTAATAGCAATTACTTACATTCACCTTTATATAGCGAAATGTTTAATCAATTAGAAAAACAAGGTGTTAGAAATGATGTTATTATGCCAAGGAAAATTAAAGATGAAGCAAACGTTAGTGATAAGTTGATTGAAACAAACACAAATGTGTTTGAAAAACAATTTTTAAAATCAATTGATCGTTTCTTTTATTTTAAAAAGCAAAAGAAGATACTAGCTTGGGTTCAGTCATTAAACTTAGACTTGAATGATTACGATATTGTTCACGCACACACTTTATTTTCAGATGGTTATCAAGCGTTAAAATCAGGTAAGCCATATATTGTTACAGTGAGAAATACTGATATAAATTTTTATATGAAATTTTACAAGCACCTATTACCTTTAGGAAGAAAAATTTTAAAAAAAGCCAGTCAAATAATATTTTTATCGGAGTCTTATAAAAACAATACTATAGAAATGTTGTTTGGTACTAGAAAAATAAAAAAAGAAATTTACGAAAAATCACATGTCATACCTAATGGTATTAATGATTATTGGTTGAAGCATTCCAGTGACCAAACAAAACATATTAATGAAGATATAAATGTTATTTGTGTTTGTAGGATTATGAAAAATAAAAATTTGGAATTTTTAGCTGAAAATCTTACTGCTAAAAACTTAGGAAGAAATGTAAATATTTATATAGTTGGTGATGTAGTTGATTTGAAATATTACCAGAATTTAAAAAAATATCCTAATATGTATTTTCTTGGCAAAAAAGGCAAACAAAACATTGTAGAAATTATGAAAAATATGCACGTTTTTATAATGGTTTCTTTTACAGAAACGTTTGGCTTAGTGTACTTAGAAGCGCTGACACAAAATTTACCTGTTATATATACCAAAAATGAAGGTTTTGATAAATACTTTGAAGAAGGGTATGTTGGTTATTCTGTAAACCCAACAAATAATAATGAATTAATAAAGCAAGTAAGAAAAATTATTGAAAATTATAATGTAATACAAAAAAATATTAGTCAAATAGATAAGAAACGATTTTCTTGGCAAAACAATGCCTTAAAACACAAAGAAATTTACGAAATAGCAAAGGCAAGGGTTGAACAATGAAATTTATCAAAGATATGTTAATAAACATATTATCTCAAGGTTTATTTATAGCGGTTCAACAATTGTTTTTATTTCCCAATTTCGAACAAGCACTTGGTCAAGGGGAGTTCGGTAGATTTTTAATAATATATGGTTACTTTAATGTATTGGTAATAACCTTAAATGCAAGTTTTACCAATCTGTATCAAAAAAAATTTAACACGTTTGATCAAGAACTAGATAACAAATCTGCACTTTACACGTATTATAAAAAGTTGTTGCTATATATTACGTTAGTATCTGTGATATTTTCTGTATCAATTTGGGTATTTCATATTGATGAAATAGAATATTTACTAATTTATTTATTAGTTTTATTTACGTCGAGTAGAATGTTTTTACTAGTTTTCTACAGGGTGAAAAAAGAATTTATGAAAATTCTTTATGTTAACTTAGTACTTAGTTCTATGTATATATTGCTATACTTTTTACCTATAGAAAGTGTGAGAGGCGTTCTTTTATGTTTTGTAGTGATAGAGTTGTTGATTAATGTAGTTACTTACCTATTAGTTAAAGTTAATGTAATTGCATTGTTCAAAACAAAAAATTATTATTTTGAAGCATCAGCACTAACTTTTTTATTAATATCAGGCTGTGCAGGATCTTTAATGAACTATTCTGATAGATTTATAACAAGTTTTTTACTTGGTGCAAGTAGTGTTTCGATTTTTTATATAGCAACTTTGCCAACTAAATTAATGTTATTCCCGTTTACAATGATTTCATCAGTTATTTTGAGTTACATTGCTGATACTGAAAAAATCACAAAAAGAATTAAAAAACGCGTATTAATGTTGATGCCGATTGTAAGTGTTATTGTATTTGTTATTTCCTATTTTGTTGGCTATATTTTGATATATCTGTTATATGAAAATTATTTAGAAGCAGTCAAACCTATATATTTATTTGTAACAATAACGTTTGGATTGATTTGTGCTGATTACATTATACGTAGTTTCTTAGTTAAATATTATTCATTAAAACGCAAAGCGTTGATTGACATATTAACGCTAATCTTTTTTGTAGTATTATCAATGATATTAAGTATTTTTAGCCATAGTTTAGTTATGATTGCAGTTGCTCAATTAGTTACATACTCAATAAAGCTATCTGTACAATTGTATATCTTCTCAAAACTAAAAGTATAAAAACAGATTACATGGAGGAATAAGATGATTAGTCGTATTAAGATAGCTATTAGAAAATTGTTATTAAGAGAAAGTACTAAAAATATATATAAGAAAATGAGTAAAATAAAAGCTAAATTGATGAGATTTTTGAGTGACGAGCAATTTACAAAGCTCAATATAAAACATAATACAGTTATTAAACTAAACTTGAAAAACCCTAAGATGTTTGTTGAAAAAATAAATTGGCTGAAGTTGAATTATAGAAATGACTTGCAAACTGAGTATACTGATAAGTATCTAATGAGACAGCATTTAATTGATAATGAGTATAGTAACTTATTACCTCCTTTATTAGGTGCATATGATAATTTTAATGATATTAACTTTGAAAAATTGCCAGATAAAGTATTTTTAAAAACCAACCATACATCTGGGGTAAACCAAGCAGTTGAAAAAAACAAAACAAACTTAAAGAAAACTAAAGAAAAATTTGATGCAGCTATGAAAGATAACTATTTTAAATATTCAAGAGAATGGAATTATAAGAATATTAGACCTAAAATTTTAGTGGAAGAGTATTTAGATATGACGGAATTTATTGATTATAAATTCTTCGTATTTGAAGGTAAAGTAGAATTTTTTGCTATCATAAAAAATATTAATGATGAGCAAGGCAACCAATCTCTAGAAAGTAAAATTAATCTATACGACACAGACCTGAATAAAATGAATATAGATATCAAAAGACAAGAGTTTAATGATGATGATTTCAAATTCAGTAAATTTATACCTGAAATGATTAAAGTATCTGAAAATTTAGCGTCGAGATTTCCGTTTTGTAGAGTTGATTTTTTTGTGAGTAAGGATAAATTGTATTTTGGTGAAATGACATTTCATCCTAATGGCGGCCAATTAGTGCTGTACCCATTAGAAAATGAATTAAAGTATGGAGAAAAAATTCATTTGAATAAAATTCCTCAAAGCGATTTGAAAAAGCAGCTTAATCATTAATGGTTAAGGAGGTAAAGTATGAAAAATAATCTGCATGAACATAAGTTTACGATTAAAGTATCTACAATTGTTATATTCATATTGTATTTGTTAATAATTATAGGATCACTTAATGCGACAGAATCTGCAACTGTCCTTATTGGAACTGCATCGCTGTTTCTAACTTTTTTTATTGCCGCTTTAGGAATACTTATTTATATCAGTAAATTAGTTCCTTTTGATAAATCGCAGTTGGCAGTATTGATTTTAATTCTATTATTGACAATGGTATGTGTTACTTCTATTTCAAATAATACATTTGAAATGAAGGATTTAATTAATACAATTCAAATGATTGCGTGTTTATTAATCATTATGTATTTATCTTTTATCAAAATAAGTTTTGAAAATCTTAAATATATAAATGTGTTAGTCGCAATATTCGTCCTATTTCATTTTATAGTATGGGTAGCAATGGGTTTACCTGGTTTCTTTGCAAGTATATATAATAATTCAAACCTGATTGGTCCTTATATGTTTTATACTTCTTTCTTCCTGATATTAGGTATAAGATACTCTAAATTTAAAATTATATATATTGGAATTCTTTTTATTAGTTTAATTCTTGTTTTCGCTAGTGATACACGATCTATACTTTTGAGTATAGCTGCAACGATATTCGTGTTCTTATTTTGGAAATTTTTAACTAAGTATCAAATTATAGCAGTCTTATTTTTTGCTCTCATAATTATACTTAGTATTTCATTTGTTTATATCTATCCAATGTTACCTACTTTTAGATTCTTTACACCTATAGAACAGTGGATGTTGGATCATACTGGTAAAAGTATAATGTCTGGTAGAAATGACTTGTGGATTCCATTAATTGAATTAATTAATGAAAAGCCTTGGTTTGGTTATAGCCCTGG
Organism: Staphylococcus sp. HMSC056G08; assembly: GCF_001812305.1. Lineage (NCBI taxonomy): Bacteria > Bacillati > Bacillota > Bacilli > Caryophanales > Staphylococcaceae > Staphylococcus > Staphylococcus sp. HMSC056G08. Next base: position 79,513 of record NZ_KV808525.1, on the reverse strand, counting down.
AACTATGGCAGAAGAATTATATTCACATGATCAGTCGCCACATAATTTATATTTAAATATTTTGATGCAAATTGGTTATTTAGGCTTAATACTAATTTCAGCTATTTTATTGATTATATGGAATGCAATGGTAAAACAAAGAGATAATTTCATTGTTAAATTATCTGCTAGTTATTTTTTAGGAGTAATTGTACACCAATCATTTGAGATTACCTTATTCCAAAATCAGTTATCAGTAGGATTGCTACAAGTATTTATAATGGGTGTTGGATATAGTGTTGCGACAAACTTAAACAAAGAAAGCAAAATGATAATAGAATGATTTATCGAAAAAATATGGAGGTTGTTAACTTGAAAAATATATGGATATTTAACCATTATGCTACAGACAATTATTTTAATGAAGGCGGAAGACATTATTGGTTTGCAGAATTTTTAAAGAAAAAAGGGTATAAAGTTACAATATTTTGTGCAAATACGAGACATAATTCTAATGATGTTATAGATACCAACAGAAAACTGTATGCAGAAAGAGTTGTTAACGAAATTCCATTTGTTTTTGTGAAATCCCATACTTATAATTCAAATAACCATCATAGAATTTTAAATATGCTTTCTTTTAGTAAAAGATTACTTAAAGTATCAGAAGAATATCGAAAAAGATATGGCAAACCGGATATTATTATAGCATCAAGTGTACATCCACTCACTTTAATAGCAGGTTTAAAAATAGCAAAAGAATTACAAGTGAAATGTATAGTTGAAGTCAGAGACTTATGGCCAGAAAGTATTGTTGCATATGAAATTTTAAGTAAAAGCAACCCAATTACACAAATAATGTATCAAGCAGAAAAGAAAATTTATGAAAAAGCTGATGCAATTGTAATGACGTGGCAAGGTGGTAAGGATTATATTAAAAATCAAGGTTGGTTCTCTTCAATATCAGAAGAAAAAATTTACCATATTAGTAATGGTGTAGTTTTAAAAAACTTTAATCAGAATGCTGATTTATATAAAGTAAATGACTCAGAACTAATGGACACTAATTATAAAAATTATGTATACACTGGATCAATAAGAAAAGTAAACTACTTATCGTTTTTAGTTGATGTTGCAAAAATATTAGACGAAAAATATCCAGATTCAAACATAAGAATTCTTGTTTATGGCGATGGAGACGAGAAAACTAATTTAGAAGAAAAAGTAAGTGAATTGAAATTATCTAATATAGTATTTAAAGGAAAAGTACATAAAAAATATGTTCCGTTTATTTTGAAAAACTCTTATGGCAATATACTTCATAATCGCAGTACAAACTTAGATAAATATGGACAGAGTCAAAATAAATTGTTTGAATATTTAGCAGCGGGTAGACCTATTATTCAAACTTATTCGACTGGCTACAGTGTAATTGAAACAGAAAATTGTGGTTACTGTGCAAAAAATCAAACACCAGAAGAAGTTGCTAAAGCTTTAGTTGATCTTGCTCAAAATGAAAATGAAGCAAGAACACAAGGTGAAAATTCAAAACAGAAATCTATCAACTTTGATTTTGAAAATCTTACTAACAAATTAATAGAGGTTATTGAAAGATAAAGTTAAACAAAGCACATCTCACTCGCTTGAGATGTGCTTTACTGTTTGTTCTATTTACTTAATAAGTTCGTGTTCACTTCATCAAAGCCTTTGTCTGATAAGCGAACATCATTAATTTTTGTCCCGTCCCATTTACCGTCTACATATCCTTTATCAAATAAGACTTTCAAATCGTCTAAGAATGGGTCTCGATCCTTATCACAGAAATAGTTTTCTTGTAATGAATAAGAATCCTTGAAATCATTCGCTTGTTCAGGTGTCATATCAGCGTTACGTTTTTCTGTATAATATTTATACAACACCGCAACGATGAATGCCTGATCACGTGTGATATCATCCAAGAATATTCACCACCTTTAATCAATACGCGTATAAACCCTAAATTTATACAACATTAATACTTTACCCATTTTGTTTTGTTTTAAATCTTAATTTTATTAGGAATTTGTTGTTTGTTTTTGTGGATGTATCGCTTTTCTGAGTGTTTTACGATATAATGATTAGATGAATTTTTTAAGGAGTCGATGAATGTGGCAGTGAAACCTTTAGTGTCTGCATCAAGCGCAATATTGCGTCAACAAGCAGAGGATGTTAAAACGTTTGATAGTCAGTTGAAACAGTTATTATTAGATATAGAGGATACTTTATATGAAACAGAAGCATCTGCTTTGTGTGCACCACAAATTGGGGTTTCACAACAAGCAGCGATTATCGATATGGAAGCGGACGGATTACTTCAATTAATCAATCCAAGTATTGTCAGTGAATCAGAAACGAAAGTGACTGAACTAGAAGGCGATGTATCATTTCCAGATATCTTTGGGACAGTTACACGCAGTCAAATGATTGTCGTTCAAAGTAATGATGTTGAAGGCAATACAGTAGAATTAACCGCATATGATGATATTGCACGCATGATTCTTCATATTATAGATCAATTAAATGGCGTGCCTTTTACAGATAAGATAGAAAAACAATTGACTGAAGAAGAATTGGAGGCGTATTTAGAAGATGAGTAGAATTATATTTATGGGAACACCAGATTTCTCCACAAAAGTATTAGAAATGTTAATCGCGAAAGAAGATGTGATTGCGGTTGTAACACAACCAGATCGTCCAGTAGGGCGTAAGCGTGTTATGACACCGCCGCCAGTAAAAGAAGTGGCATTACAAAATGGGATTGAAGTCTATCAACCTGAAAAAATTTCACAATCAGAGGATTTACAAACATTAATTGATTTAAAACCAGACTTAATCGTGACAGCAGCATTCGGTCAAATTTTACCGAAAGCATTGTTAGATGCGCCACGTTTAGGCGCAATTAATGTGCACGCTTCATTATTACCAAAATACCGTGGCGGGGCCCCGATTCATCAAGCGATTATCGATGGCGAAAAAGAAACAGGCGTTACGATTATGTATATGGCACCAAAACTAGATGCAGGCGACATCATTTCACAACAAGCCATTGACATCGAAGCAAATGATGATGTAGGTTCTATGCACGATAAATTAAGCTTCTTAGGTGCAGATTTACTTGCGAAAACTTTACCAGACATTATTAATGGTACAAATGAACGTATTGAACAAAATGAGGAAGAGGCAACATTCGCTTCAAATATCAGTCGTGAAGATGAACGTATCGATTGGTCAAAATCTGCACAAGATATTTACAACCATATCCGTGGTTTATCACCATGGCCAGTGGCATATACAAAACTAGATGATAAAAATGTGAAGTTATATCAAGCACATATAGTAGAAGGAAAAGAAGGCAAACCAGGTGAAATTATTGAAACGACAAAGAAAGCAATCATTGTCGGAACAGGTTCATCTGATGCGATTGCGTTAACAGATATTCAATTATCAGGTAAAAAACGTATGCCGACTGCGAACTTCTTAAGCGGCTACCAAGATGACTTAGTTGGGAAGGAATTAAATTAATGCAGACAGTGAGAACACTCGCATTTGACACATTACAAGCAATTATCCAAGACAAAGCGTACAGTAACTTAAAGATTAATGAAGTTTTAAAAGAAAATGAATTGAGCCGTGCGGATAAAGGTTTATTAACAGAATTAGTCTATGGTACGTTGAAACATCAATATACACTTGATTATTATTTGAAGCCTTTCGTAAAAACGAAGATTAAAGGGTGGATGCGCCGTTTACTATGGATGAGTATCTACCAATATCAATATTTAGATAAAATCCCAGATCACGCAATTATCAATGAAGCAGTTGAAATCACTAAACAACGTGGTGGGCTGCATAACAGTAAAGTTGTGAATGGTATTTTACGTAATATGATGCGCAGTGATTTACCAAACCCTGCAGATATCGAAAATGACCAACAACGTATTGCGATTATGTACAGCTTGCCTAAGTGGATTGTTAAACATTGGGTGACACATTTTGGTATAGAAACAACCGAAGCAATTGCTCAGTCGTTGCTTGAACGACCAGGTCAAACAGTACGTGTCAATACACATAGAACAACGATTGAAGATGCGATAGTACGCTTAGAAAAAGAAGATTATGAAGTATCACAAGATAAAGATATTCACTATTGTTTACATGTGTCAGGACGTCCAGTAGTAGAAAGCCGTGCATTTAAAGATGGTTATGTATCTATCCAAGATAAAAGTTCTATGTTTGTAGCTGAAATCTTAGCACCTGTTGAAGGTGAAAATATTTTAGATGCTTGTAGTGCACCAGGTGGTAAAGCGTGTCAGACTGCTGAATTATTAAAAGGCAGCGGTCATGTCGATGCGACGGATATCCATGAGCATAAAATTGATTTAATTGAGCATAACATTCGTAAGTTGCGTTTGAAGAATGTCACAGCGTTTCAACACGATGCGACAAAGCCATATGACGCAAAGTATGATAAAATTTTAGTGGATGCTCCATGTAGCGGTTTAGGTGTGTTACGCCATAAACCAGAAATTAAATATACACAAAATCCGGAAACGGTCGATGGATTAGTCGACTTACAGTTAGAAATTATGAATAATATTAAAGATTCTGTAAAACCGGGTGGCGTGATTGTCTATTCAACATGTACAATAGAACAGATGGAAAATGAAAATGTGATTTATACATTTTTAAAACAAAACAAAGACTTTGAATTTGAACCATTCCCACATCCTAGAACAGGAGAGGAAGTAAAGACCTTACAAATCTTACCGCAAGACTTTGACTCAGATGGTTTCTTTATTACAAAGATTAGAAGAAAGGAAAGTTAATTCATGATTACACCTCAAAAGAAGAAAAAGAATCGTTTTCTTCCTGATTTTGAAAAGCAATCAATTTATTCACTACGCTATGAAGAGATGCAAGCGTGGTTAGTCGAACATGGCCAACAGAAATTCAGAGCAAAACAAATCTTTGAATGGCTCTACGAGAAACGTGTCGATACAATCGACGAAATGACAAACTTATCTAAAGACTTGCGCGCATTATTAAAAGACAACTTTACAATCACGACTTTAGAAACTGCCGTTAAACAAGAAAGTCGTGATGGGACAATCAAGTTCTTATTTGAATTACAAGACGGTTATACAATTGAAACTGTGTTGATGCGCCATGAATATGGTAATTCTGTCTGTGTAACAACACAAGTAGGTTGCCGTATCGGATGTACATTCTGTGCGTCTACGCTCGGCGGATTGAAACGTAACCTAGAAGCAGGAGAAATCGTAGCCCAAGTGCTTACTGTTCAAAAAGCCTTAGATGCGACAGATGAGCGTGTCTCTTCAATCGTAATTATGGGTATTGGTGAACCATTTGAGAACTATGATGAAATGATGGACTTCTTAAAAATTGTAAACCACGACAATGGTTTAAATATTGGAGCACGTCATATCACGGTTTCAACATCAGGCATTATCCCTAAAATTTATGATTTCGCAGATGAAGAAATCCAAATCAATTTTGCGGTCAGCTTACATGCGGCGAACGATGAAATTCGTTCTAAATTAATGCCGATCAACCGTGCATATTCAATTGATAAATTAATGGAAGCTATTCAGTACTATCAAGAAAAAACGAATCGTCGTATTACGTTTGAGTATGGTTTATTCGGCGGTGTAAACGATCAGCTTACACATGCGAGAGAACTGGCACATTTAATTCAAGGTTTGAACTGTCATGTCAACTTGATTCCAGTGAACCATGTGCCTGAAAGAAATTACGTGAAGACATCTAAAGAAGATATCTTTAAGTTTGAAAAAGAACTCAAACGTTTAGGTATTAATGCGACAATTAGACGTAACCAAGGCTCAGATATCGATGCCGCATGCGGACAATTAAGAGCGAAGGAACGTCAAGTAGAAACGAGGTAGGAACCTATGTTAAATGCACAATTTTTTACAGACACAGGACACCATAGGGAAAAGAACGAAGATGCTGGCGGCATCTTCTACAACATGACTGATCAACAGCTGTTGGTTTTATGCGACGGTATGGGCGGACATAAAGCAGGCGAAGTTGCGAGTCAATTCGTAGTCAACCGCTTCCAAGAACTCTTCGAACAAGAAAACCTTGTCGAAGAATCTCAAGCGGAAGAATGGCTGCGCAGCACCCTGCAGCTCATCAACCGAGAGCTCTTTAACTACGCCGCAGCTAACGAAGATTTCAGAGGCATGGGCACTACAGCAGTTGTCGCCCTGATTTACGATAAGCGCGTCATCATCGCCAACATCGGCGACTCCCGTGCCTATCTCATCAACAGCCGTGAAATTGAACAAATCACAAGCGATCATTCCTTTGTCAATCATCTCGTGATGACAGGACAAATTACCGAAGAAGAAGCCTTTACGCATCCACAACGTAATATTATTACCAAAGTGATGGGTACAGATAAATTCGTAGTCGCAGATATCTATGTGAAACGTTTGAACTTCAATGATTACTTATTATTAAATTCAGACGGCTTAACAGATTTTGTCCGTCCGCATTTAATTCAAGAACAATTGAATCAAGACTTACCGCTAGAAACACAAGGCCAAGCCTTATTAGATTTAGCACAAGCCTATGATTCAACCGATAACGTCAGCTTCGTATTGGCAGAAATAGAAGGTGACCGCGTATGATGATTGGTTCAACTATCAGCGAACGTTATAAAATCATAGAATTCTTGGGCGGAGGCGGCATGAGTAATGTCTACCTCGCTGAAGATTTGATCTTAGAGACTAAAGTTGCGGTCAAAATGATTCATATTGCGCCACATGAAAAAGAAGACATGGTGAGACGATTTGAACGTGAAGTGCATAATACATCTCGTCTCTCACATGATAATGTTGTCAGTGTCAAAGATGTCGGAGAAGACCACGAATATTTCTACTTAGTCATGGAATATATCGAAGGTCCGACACTCTCTGAATATATAAAAACACATGGTCCTTTAAGTATTGAAACAGCGGTTAACTTCGCACAACAAATACTTGAAGGCATTCAACATGCACATGAAATGGGTATCGTACATAGAGACATTAAACCTCAAAATATTTTAGTAGACCGACATAAGACATTGAAAATCTTAGACTTCGGTATTGCTAAAGCGTTAAGTGAAACAGCCATGACCCAAACCAGCCATGTGCTCGGTACTGTGCAATATCTTTCACCTGAACAAGCGAAAGGTGAAGCAACAGACAAACGTACGGATATTTATTCAATCGGGATTGTCTTATATGAAATGTTAGTCGGTGAACCGCCATTCACTGGAGAAACAGCTGTCAGTATCGCCATCAAACATATTCAAGACCAAATGCCGAATCCAACAGATATCCGTTCTAATATCCCGCAAGCACTCAGCAACGTGATTTTAAAAGCGACTGAAAAAGATAGAGACAAACGCTATCAAGATATTGAAAGTATGCAACGTGATTTAAGCAGTGCGTTAGAAAAATGTCGTGAAGATGAAACACCTTATGTTTCAGATGAAGCAGATACTAAAACCATCGCGATTGATAAAGCAGCAATCGCAAAAGAAACTAAAGATAATGAACCGATTCATCAAACAATGGAAATTCCAATTGTGAATCAACAACGTTTCCAAAGTACAGAAGGTCCTGTTTATGAAGTACCTAAAAAACGTCGGTCTAAAAAGAAAAAGTTCTTCTTTGCGTTAATTTTCGCGTTATTGTTAATCAGTCTTATCAGCTTTATTGCGTACGGCTTATTAGGAAATAAATATATCGAAACACCAGACTTGCGCGGTAAAACAGAAGCACAAGCTGAACAGATTTTAAAAGAACATCATATTAAAGTAGGCAAAACAAAACGGGCTTATAGTGATAAGTATCAAGAAAATCAAATTATCACAACAGATCCTGCACCAGGTGAGCGTGTAGAAGAACATGGCACCGTAAATATCGTGTTATCTAAAGGTCCGCAAAAAGCACAAATGCCTAACTTATACGGTACAAGTAAAACGGAAGCATTGAAGCTATTAGATGAACTTGGTTTCAAACATATTTCAGTAGAACAAGCTTACTCTAAGACTAAATTAGAACGTGGTTTAATTGAAAACCAAAATATAGCGGCTGATACCGAAGTGCCGATTAATGATACACATATCGTACTGACTGAATCTTTAGGCGTGAAACAAGTGTATGTCAAAGATTATACAGGTGAAAGCTATGACAAAGCAGAAAAAGAACTGCAAGATAAAGGCTTGAAACCAGTAAAAGAAAAAGAAGTACACAGTGATAAAGTCGAAAAAGGCAAGATTATTTCTCAATCACCTAAGAGTAAATCTATTGATGAGGATTCTACAGTAACGTTTGTCGTATCATTAGGAAAAGATGATGGTAAAGATGAAGATAAAGCTGACGACAATCCATCAGTCAAAGATGTGACACAAACGGTTCAAGTGCCATATTCTGGTGAAGATAAAGAACGTCAGAAAGTAGAAGTCTTTGTCAGAGATAAAGACCATGACGGTTCTTCAGCAGTTCAAACGTTTCATATCAACAGCAACCGTTCGATTTCAATTCCATTAAAAATTGAAAAAGGCAAAACTGCTGGTTATACCGTACGTGTAGATGATAAAATAGTCGCAGATAAAGACGTCGCATATGACTAAAACATTTCAAAATCCTATCTCATTCATTCAGTTGAATTGAGATGGGATTTTCTTTGTTTCAATCCGTTCGTTTATTAAGGGAACGTTTGGTATAATGTATTAGAGAAAATGAACGAAATAAGAGAGGTGTCTCGGTGAGAACAGGACGTATAATCAAGTCGATCAGCGGTGTGTATCGTGTGGACTCAGATGGTGAGCTTTTTGATACGAAACCGCGCGGCCTATTCCGAAAGAAGAAATTTTCTCCGATTGTCGGAGATATTGTAGATTTTGAAATTGAAAATGTGACAGAAGGCTATATTCATCATGTACATGAACGTCAAAATGAATTGAAAAGACCGCCTGTCAGTAATATTGACCATTTAATTATTGTGATGAGTGCAGTCGAACCTAATTTTTCAACACAATTAGTCGATCGCTTTTTAGTCATTGCGCATTCCTATGAATTGAGACCACGTATTGTGGTAACGAAAAAAGATATGGCATCAGAGACTCAAATCGCACAGATAGAAAAAGATTTAGCTGTATATCAAGCAATCGGCTATCAAACGCAATTTGTCGGAAAAGATGACGATGTCGAAGCGATTTTCGATGCGTGGGGCGATGGTTTAGCAGTATTGAGCGGTCAATCTGGTGTAGGTAAATCGACTTTATTAAATGCCTATCGTCCTGATTTACAATTAGAAACGAATCAAATCTCAAAATCATTAAATCGAGGTAAGCATACAACTCGTCATGTGGAGTTGTTTGAACGTAAGCGTGGCTTTGTGGCAGATACACCTGGATTTAGTGCACTTGATTTTGATCATATTCAAAAAGATGAAGTAAAAGATTATTTTTTAGAGATTCAAGAATACGGACAAGACTGCAAGTTCAGAAATTGTAATCATATGAAAGAACCGAAATGTAATGTAAAAGCGCAAGTAGAAGCTGGCAATATTGCGGAATTCCGTTATGCGCATTATGTACAATTATTTGAAGAGATTGCAGCACGAAAGGAAAGATATTAATGGTTAAAGTATTTCCATCCCTTTTATCAGCGGACTTTTTAAACTTACAACAGGAATTGAAAGACCTAGAAGCAGCAGGTGTAGACGGTGTACATTTTGATGTGATGGATGGTCAATTTGTGCCGAATATTTCAATTGGTCTTCCTATTTTAGAAGCAGTAAATGCGGGTACTGATTTACCGATTGATGTGCATTTGATGATTGAAAACCCAGAAGCATATATCGCAGAATTCGCTTCTAAAGGTGCAGATATGATTTCAGTTCATTTCGAAGCAACACCGCACATTCATCGTGCCATTCAACTGATTCATACACATGGTGCTAAAGCAGGTGTCGTGATTAATCCAGGTACTTCTGTTGCCGCAATTGAACCGATTTTACATGATGTAGACTACGTATTAATTATGACAGTGAATCCAGGCTTTGGCGGCCAAGCGTTTATCTCAAACAGTGTAGAGAAAGTGGCTGCGTTACAAGCATTTAAAGAGAAATTTAATTTAGACTTCGATATTGAAGTGGATGGCGGTATTAACGCGATTACTGGTAAGAAATGTGTAGAAGCAGGTGCGACAATGCTTGTGACAGGTTCTTATTTCTTTAAACAAGCGAGTTATCAATCTGTTGTAGAAGCATTGAAATCAACAGCACAACCATCAGAATAAGGCAGGGTGACGCTATGAAAATTAATCTATTATGCGGCGATCGTCATTTGCCGAAACATTTATTAGAAGATAAATCTGAAGAAGAGTGGGGCGGTATTGATCGCGGCGCTTTAATTTTAATAGAACATGAAATTGAACCGATCTTTTCATTGGGTGATTTTGATTCAGTGACGAACGAGGAACGTTCTGAATTAAAAACGAAGCTAGATATTAACCCAGTTAAAGCAGAAAAAGCGGATACTGATTTAGGGTTAGGTGTCAAAGAAGCAGTGGAATGCGGTTTTGACGAAATTGATATTTATGGTGCGACAGGCGGCAGACTGGATCATTTCTTAGGTGCCGTACAACTTCTGCAAGTGCCTGAATATGTAGAAGCGGGTATTGTGATTCGCATTATTGATACGAATAATGAAATTTCATATTTAGAAAAAGGCGAATATCATATGACGTATGATAAGCATATGCCTTATGTATCGTTTGTGCCGCAAAGACCTAATACAGTGATTTCACTGACAGGCTTTAAATATCCGCTTCAAAACCAAACACTCCACCAAGGTTCAACCTTAACCATTTCAAACGAAATTGCAGCTTACCGAGGCACAATCGAGGTAGAATCTGGCGGTATCCTAGCCATCAGAAGCAGAGATGCACAACATTCATTATAAAATGAGTTGAATACAAATAAACACACAGCCTTTTTTATGAGAAAGACTGCGTGTCACATCAATAAAAAAACAGCGGATGATGCATGAGCAAACCATCATCCGCTGTTTTTCGTACAATATATCATTAAAAAGACTAAATCGCTGTTTTAAGACAAGAAAAAAACGACCCGCCACATACGAGTCGTTTTTGTCATGTGCTTAATATTTATTAAACTCTAGTTACTTTACCAGATTTTAAAGCACGTGCAGAAACCCAAACTTTTTTAGGTTTTCCGTCTACTAGGATTCTAACTTTTTGAAGGTTAGCATTCCATCTACGTTTAGTAGAGTTTAAAGCGTGTGAACGACGATTACCAGTCGAAGCTTTACGACCTGTTACGAAACATTGTTTACCCATGAAAGTACCTCCTTTAATAAATATAAACACACTGACTTATGATATACTTTCCTAATTTAGCATATATTTTTCAGATTGGCAACCAAAAATTATAGCTTTCAAGAATATTTTAAGTTATTCTAAACAAGGAACAAAATTGTGTTATAATTTGTAAATGTCTATGTATGCGTTTTTATTAAAAAGCGGCGACGTGGACTTATAACCACGCAATGATTTTATAAGGATGAGCCAAGAGTAAAATCCGGCATTTAAAAGGCAAAATTGTGTTATTCATTATATAATAGTATGTAATGAATCCAAAACATAAATCATAACTGATTAGACCTATATTTAAGGAGGAACTCATAATGACATTAGAAATTACCAATGAATACGGCAATATTGACGTTTCCAACGACGTGATCGCTTCAGTAGTAGGTGGTAAAGCCGTAGAATGTTATGGTATTGTCGGAATGGCATCCAAACAACAAGTCAGAGACGGCATTGCGGAAATTTTAGGTCATGAAAATTATGCACGCGGAATTGTGGTGCGTTCAAATGACAAAGCAATTGACGTTGATATGTATATTATAGTAAGTTATGGCATTAAGATTTCTGAAGTAGCGAATAATGTACAATCTACTGTTAAATATACTTTGGAAAAAACTTTAAATTTGAAAGTCAATTCAATCAACATTTATGTACAGGGTGTACGTATGAATAATTATGGCAAGAAACATTAGGAGGAAGACATGATGATCAGCAAAATAGATGGTAAATTATTTGCCGACATGGTGATCCAAGGGGCACAAAATTTATCAAATAATGCAGAGCTAGTCAATGCATTAAATGTTTATCCAGTGCCAGATGGCGACACAGGGACGAACATGAATCTTACGATGACTTCTGGGAGAGAAGAAGTCGAACAAAATGCTTCACATCACATCGGAGCCTTAGGAAAGACATTTTCTAAGGGCTTATTAATGGGTGCCCGCGGGAACTCAGGCGTGATTCTATCACAAATTTTCAGAGGCTTCTGTCAGAATATGGAAGACTTAGAAACACTAGATGCGAAAGCCTTCGCAGAAAGCTTTGAAGCGGGTATTGAAACAGCTTATAAAGCAGTGATGAAACCGGTAGAAGGGACAATTTTAACGGTTGCGAAAGAAGCGGCTAAAGCAGGTGTTGAGAAAGCACAATCGACTGAAGACTGTGTAGAAGTCTTAGAAGCGATTATCGCATATGGTCAAGTTGCCTTAGAAAACACACCGAACCAATTACCAGTACTTAAAGAAGTCGGCGTAGTCGACAGTGGCGGTAAAGGTTTAATGTGTGTTTATGAAGGTTTCTTAATTGCGATGAAAGGTGAAAAAGTCGAAGCGACAAAACCAAAACTAGATACTGAAACATTTGTGAATGACGAACATGATTTCCATGGTGTCATTAATACAGAAGATATCGTCTATGGTTACTGTACGGAAATGATGGTACGTTTTGACAAACATAAACGTCCATTCAATGAGCAGCAATTCCGTGAAGACATGTCTAAATTCGGAGATTCTTTACTTGTCATCAATGATGATGAAATCGTGAAAGTGCATGTGCACTCTGAACATCCAGGTGAAGTCTTCAACTATGGCCAAGAGTATGGTGAATTGATTAAAGTCAAAGCTGAAAATATGCGTGAACAACACCGCAATGTGGTCAATAAAGAAAAACAAAAATCTAACGATGAAACACCACAAGTAGAAACTGCGATTATTGCGATTTCTATGGGTAATGGTATTTCAGATATCTTTAAATCAATGGGTGCAACGTCTATTATTAATGGCGGTCAAACAATGAACCCATCAACAGAAGACATCGTTAAAGTGATTGAACAATCTGGTGCGAAAAAAGCTATTATCTTGCCGAATAACAAAAACATTCAAATGGCGAGTGATCAAGCAGCTGAGATTGTTGAAGCTGAAACAGTAGTTATTCCAACGAAATCTATTCCGCAAGGGATTGCGGCAATGTTCCAATATCTACCAGATGCGTCATTAGAAGATAATCAATCAAATATGACACAAGCATTAGAAGATGTGACTTCTGGTTCTATTACAAACGCTGTACGTAATACTACAATTGATGGTGTAGAAATCAAAGAAGGCGAATTTATGGGCCTTAAAGAAGGTAAAATTGTTTCAAGTCAGAAAACACAATTAGAAGCAGCGAAAGCATTGTTAGCTGATATGATGGATGATGAAACTGAAATTGTTACAGTAATTACAGGTGAAGATGCTGATGCAGAAACAACTGAAGCATTAACAGAATGGTTAGAAGAAACTTATCCTGATGCAGAAGTCGATGAACAAGTCGGCGATCAACCGATTTATCCATATTTATTCTCTGTAGAATAACGTTGAAAATCATATAAAGTAATGTATATAAAAAAATTCACTTAGACTAAAGCGGTCTAAGTGGATTTTTCTGTGTGTAAGCATAAATATAGAAAACTTATAGTTTGTACATGACAAAAACGATGAAATACAAAAGTTTTGTAAGATTAGTGTAAAAATAAGTGCTTATTTACGAGAATAATTGTTATAATATTTAAAATAGTTGCAATAATCAAAAATTAATGCGAGGGGGAATTAACATGAAATTTAAAAGCGTCTTTGAAATTATCGGACCGACGATGGTCGGACCTTCATCGTCTCATACTGCAGGGGCAGTTAGAATCGGAATGGTTGCACGTGAATTATTCGGGGATTTGCCAGACCGTGTCGATATTTATTTATATGGTTCGTTTATGGAAACCTATCAAGGTCATGGGACAGATGTTGCATTAGTTGGAGGCTTGCTTGGTTATGATACAGACGATGACCGTATCAAGACCAGTTTACAGACGGCAGAAGAATTAGGAATGACTGTTAACTTTATTTCTATGCATGAAGATAAACCGCATCCGAATACGACGGTATTAAGTATGTCGAAAGGTGATCAAACGTTATCTGTTGAGGGTGTTTCTATCGGTGGAGGCAAAATTGAAATTGTCGCTATTAATGGTTTTCCAATCAGTATCTCAGGTAACTATCCAACATTATTAGTCTTTCATCGAGATACCTTCGGAACTATCGGACGAGTCACGAATATTTTAGGAGAAGCCAGTATTAATGTCGGTTCTATGCAAGTTGCGCGTAAAGAAAAAGGTGATTCTGCATTGATGACTTGTGAATTAGATGAAAGACCGGATGAAGCTATCTTAGATCAAATTAGAATGGTTAATGATGTTACAGCGGTATCCTTAATGGAAGATTAGAAAGAGAGGGGGATATAAGATGTTTCAAACAGTAGAAGAATTAGTAAAGAGATGTGAAACTGAAGACAAAGCGATTCATGAAATTATGTTAGAGCAAGAAATGGATGTGACGGGTGCGACGGCTGAGGAAGTATATGCGGGGATGTCGCATCATTTTAAAACGATGGAAAATGCCTTAGAAGAAGGCTTAAACGGGGTGACTTCTACAACGGGTTTAACGGGTGGCGATGCAGTACTGATTAAAAGATATTTAGAAAGCGGACAAGCTTTATCGGGTCCGATTTTATTAGATGCGGTGAGTAAAGCAGTGGCGACCAATGAAGTGAACGCGGCAATGGGGAAAATTTGTGCGACACCGACTGCGGGTTCTGCAGGGGTTGTGCCGGGTGTATTATTTGCGATTAAGCATCGCTTTAATCCTACGCAACGTGATATGTTGAACTTCTTGTTGACAGCAGGTGCATTCGGCTTTGTGGTTGCGAATAACGCATCCATTTCTGGTGCATCAGGCGGCTGTCAGGCAGAAGTCGGTTCTGCCGCTGCGATGGCTGCAGCCGCAACGGTTGAAATGGCTGGTGGTACGCCGCAGCAATCAGCTGAAGCTTTTGCAATTTGTATGAAGAATATGCTAGGTTTAGTATGTGACCCGGTAGCGGGATTAGTTGAAGTGCCTTGCGTAAAGAGAAATGCGGCAGGTGCTTCGAATGCGCTTGTGTCAGCGGATATGGCACTTGCGGGCGTGACGTCGCGTATTCCGACAGATGAAGTGATAGAAGCAATGTATCGTATCGGGCAGACGATGCCTTCTGCACTGCGTGAAACAGGACGTGGCGGCCTCGCTGGAACACCAACCGGCCAACGCTTAAAACAACAAATATTTGGTGATTAACATGTCTAAAGTAAACCTCATTGATCAGCCGTATACGTTAGACCAAATCAAAGGTTTAGGTCCAAAACGTATAGCGGTGTTAAATGAATTAAATATTTATAACGTAGAAGATTTAGTGCTTTATTTACCTGTACGCTATGAAGATAATAGTGTGGTAGATTTAAACCAAGCAGAAGATCAATCAACTGTGACAGTGGTCGGCGAAGTTTACACAACGCCCACTGTCGCTTTTTTTGGCAGAAACCGTTCTAAAGTTACTGTCCATTTAATGGTCAACAATATAGCGGTTAAAGCTGTGTTTTTTAACCAACCGTATTTAAAAAAGAAAATCAACTTGCATGACCATGTGACAATTAAAGGTAAATGGAATCGTGCGAAACAAGAAATCAATGGCATGCGTCTCTTTACGACGAATCAGCCAGAACAAGCACAAGACGGCGAACAATTAGAACCCGTCTATCGTATTAAAGAAGGCATTAAACAAAAGACGCTTCGAGATATCATTCGTAAAGTGTTAGATGATATTGAGATCAACGAATGGCTATCTGAAGATTTACGTCAAAAATATAAACTGGAATCGCTAGCGTCAACGATTAGAACGTTGCATTACGCAGATAATAAAACGGCGTTATTAAAAGCGCGCAGAACATACGCTTTTACTGAGTTGTTCTTATTTGAATTGCGGATGCAGTGGTTGAATCGTTTAGAGAAATCGAGTGATGAAGCGATTGAAATTGATTATGATTTAGCACAAGTCAAAGATTTTATTGACAGTTTACCGTTTGAATTAACGGATGCGCAAAAAACTGCAGTGAATGAAATCTTTAGAGACTTGAAAGCACCGCTTCGCATGCACCGCCTCCTCCAAGGTGACGTAGGTTCTGGTAAAACAGTCGTAGCCGCTTTGTGTATGTATGCCTTAAAGACAGCAGGTTATCAATCTGCCTTAATGGTACCGACTGAAATCTTAGCGGAACAACATGCGGAAAGTTTAACGGAGCTATTTGGCGACCGCATGAATGTTGCGTTACTGACAGGTTCAGTTAAAGGTAAGAAGCGAAAACTCTTACTAGAGCAACTTGAAAACGGCACAATTGATTGTCTAATTGGTACACATGCCTTGATTCAAGATGATGTCTCTTTCCAAAATGTAGGACTAGTGATTACCGATGAACAACATCGCTTCGGTGTTAACCAACGTCAAGCATTACGTGAAAAGGGAGCCATGACGAATGTGCTCTTTATGACTGCGACACCGATTCCAAGAACATTAGCCATTTCTGTTTTCGGTGAAATGGATGTGTCATCGATTAAACAATTGCCTAAAGGTCGTAAACCAATTAAAACGATGTGGGCAAAACATGAAGCCTATGAATCGGTACTAAACCAAATGACAGCAGAATTAAATAAAGGCAGACAAGCTTATGTGATCAGTCCGCTCATTGAGAGTTCAGAACACTTAGAAGATGTACAAAACGTCGTAGAGTTATATGAATCACTCGAACAACATTATGGTGTTGGTCGCGTCGGCTTACTGCATGGTAAAATGCCTGCAGATGAAAAAGATGATGTAATGCAGCGCTTTAACCAACATGACATTGATATTTTAGTTTCAACTACAGTGGTTGAAGTGGGTGTAAACGTACCGAATGCGACATTTATGATTATTTATGATGCTGATCGTTTCGGTTTATCTACACTCCATCAGTTAAGAGGTCGTGTCGGTCGTAGTGACCATCAAAGTTATTGTGTGCTGATTGCCTCTCCTAAAACAGAAACAGGGATTGAGCGTATGACTATTATGACGCAAACGACAGATGGATTTGAACTGAGTGAGCGTGACTTAGAAATGCGTGGACCTGGTGATTTCTTCGGGGTAAAACAAAGTGGTCTGCCTGATTTCTTAGTCGCAAACATTGTTGAAGATTATCGTATGTTAGAAGTCGCAAGAGATGAAGCGGCAGAACTTATTCAATCAGGTGTCTTCTTTACAGACCAATATGCGATTTTGCGCAACTTTGTAGAACAAAATCTCTTGCATACAAGTTTTGATTAAAAATGTACGCTTTAAATAAAGACAAATCCTTTTGATTTAACAATACATGACACAACAGACTAATTTCGATACACTATACTTAATTAGGCTGTTGTGTTTTTTGTTGAGCAAATTTAAGAGAAAATGATATGATATGTAGGTAGTCTTAAGACTTGGTACTAATTAGGGGGTAAAGCGATGAAGTTGAAGAAACAAGAACGACGTGAAGCTATCAAACAACGACTGCAGGAAAACCCCTTTATGACTGATAATGAACTCAGTGATTTATTTTCTGTCAGTATCCAAACCATCAGATTAGATAGAACGTTTTTGAAGATTCCAGAATTACGTAAACGTATTAAAACCGTTGCTGAGCATAACTATAAGCATATTCGTGCAATAGAAGGAAATGAGATTATCGGAGATTTAATCCGGGTAGAACCAGATGTGACTGCAGAATCTTTGATTTATATTACGGAAGATTCAGTCTTTACACGTAATGACATTGCACGTGGACATATTCTTTTTGCGCAAGCGAATTCATTATGCGTTGCTTTAATCCAAAAGAGTATGGTGCTGACAAGAGAAAGCCAAGTGACGTTTTTAAAACAAGTGAAACTGCATGATACAGTCCATGCCTTTGCGCAAGTGGTTGATTTCGGTTCGAAATATATTACTGTTGCGGTTTCGTCTTATGTGAAAGATAAATGTGTTTTTAAAGGTACATTTAAAATGTATTATTATAACGAGGAGTGATCACGAAATGGTGACATTAGCCATTGATATGATGGGTGGAGATGACGCACCGGGTATCGTGTTAGAAGCGGTAGAGCAAGCGTTGAATGACTTCCCAGATTTACATATAATTTTATTCGGAGATGAAGCACAGTGCACACTAAAACATGACCGTTTGGATTTCCGTCATACGACTGAAGAAATCGAAATGGAAGATGAGCCGGTTCGTGCCATTAAACGTAAAAAAGACAGTTCAATGGTCAGAGCTGCACAAGCAGTTAAAGACGGTGAAGCTTCTGGTTGTGTCTCAGCTGGTAATACCGGTGCTTTGATGTCAGCAGGTTTATTTATTGTCGGCCGTATTAAAGGTGTCGCACGTCCAGCATTAGTTGTAACTTTACCGACAGTTTCAGGTAAAGGTTTTGTGTTCTTAGATGTAGGTGCAAATGCGGATGCGAAACCGGAGCATTTATTACAGTATGCGCAACTCGGCAATATTTACGCTGAGAAAATCCGTGGAATCGGCACACCGAAAGTCGCATTATTAAACATCGGAACTGAAGCGAAAAAAGGTAACAGTTTAACGAAAGCGACGTATGATTTAATGAAAGCTGATCCATCATTCTATTTCTCAGGAAATGTTGAAGCGAAAACTTTAATGGAAGATGCGGCTGATGTCGTGGTCACTGATGGCTTTACAGGCAATATGGTCTTAAAGAATTTAGAAGGCACTGCGAAATCAATCGGTAAAATGTTAAAGTCTACATTAATGGCAAGCTTTAAAAATAAATTAGCTGCCTTAGTCTTGAAGAAAGACTTAAGCAACATGAGTAAAAAAATGGATTACGCTGAATATGGCGGTTCTGTATTACTTGGCTTAGATGGTATTGTGGTTAAAGCACATGGCAGTTCTAATGCGAGAGCTTTTTATTCTGCGATTCGCCAAGCGAAAATTGCAGGAGAACAACATATTGTTGAAGTAATGAAAGAGACGGTAGGTGAACAAAATGGGTAAAACAGCAATTATTTTTCCAGGACAAGGTGCACAAAAAGTAGGTATGGCGCAAGATTTGTATCAACAAGATACAAAAGCTACTGAAATTTTAGATGCTGCACAAGATGCGGCAGGCTTTGATTTATTAGAAACTATGTTTACAGATGAAGAAGGTAAACTAGGCGAAACTGAAAACACACAACCGGCATTGTTAACACATAGTATTGCGTTATTAAACGCATTAGGTGATGTTGATGCGGACTATACAATGGGACACAGCTTGGGTGAGTATTCAAGTTTAGTCGCAGCAAAAGTCTTAGCATTCGAAGACGCGGTTAAAATCGTCCGTAAAAGAGGCGAATTGATGGCACAAGCTTTCCCAAGCGGTGTCGGCAGCATGGCAGCGGTACTTGGTTTAGATTATGATGATGTCGCAAAAATTTGTGAAGATTTATCAGAAGAAGGTTCTATTATTGAACCGGCGAACATCAACTCACCAGGTCAAGTTGTAGTTTCAGGTCATAAAACAGCGATTGATCGTATTGTAAAAGAAGGTAAAAGCTTAGGTGCGAAACGTGTCTTACCATTAAAAGTGTCAGGACCTTTCCACTCATCTATGATGCAAGTCATTGAAAAAGACTTCGAAGATTACATCAATCAATTCGAATGGCACGATGCTGAAATTCCGGTTGTTCAAAACTATCATGCGCAAGCTGAAACTGACGCAGAAGTGATTAAACAAAACATGGTCAAACAATTGTATTCACCAGTTCAATTCATTCAATCAACAGAGTATTTAATTGAACAAGGTGTCGATCACTTTATTGAAATCGGACCTGGCAAAGTTTTATCGGGCTTAATCAAGAAAATCAACAGAGACGTTAAATTAACTTCGATTCAAACACTCGAAGATGTTAAAGGATGGAATGAACATGAGTAAAAGTGCATTAGTAACAGGAGCTTCAAGAGGTATTGGGCGCAGTATTGCGTTACAGTTAGCTGAAGAAGGTTATAATGTCGCAGTCAACTATGCAGGCAATAAAGACAAAGCAGAAGCAGTTGTCGCAGAAATCAAGGATAAAGGTGTTGAAGCCTTTGCGATTCAAGCAGATGTCGCAAATCCTGATGAAGTTAAAGACATGATTCAAGAAGTCGTAAAACAATTCGGTTCTTTAGACGTATTAGTCAACAACGCAGGTATTACACGTGATAACTTATTAATGCGTATGAAAGAACAAGAATGGGATGACGTGATCAACACAAACTTAAAAGGTGTGTTCAATTGTATTCAAAAAGCAACACGTCAAATGATGAAACAAAGAAGCGGTGCAATCATCAACTTATCTAGTGTGGTGGGCGCAGTCGGCAACCCTGGTCAAGCAAACTACGTTGCGACTAAAGCAGGGGTTATCGGTTTAACAAAAACTGCAGCACGTGAACTTGCGTCACGTAACATTACAGTTAACGCAGTAGCACCAGGCTTTATCGTTTCTGATATGACAGATGCGTTGAATGACGACCTTAAAGATCAAATGAAATCACAAATTCCATTAGGCCGTTTCGGTGAAGATACAGACATTGCGAACACAGTAGCTTTCTTAGCTTCTGACAAAGCAAAATACATTACTGGCCAAACTATCCATGTTAATGGCGGTATGTTTATGGAATAATAACCATTAATTCACGAGAAGTAGTGGGATTACACTATTTTGTGGGGTAATCCTACTTGTATTCTTGATGATAAAATGGGAAAATAATAGAGTCGTATAGGCTTTTTAAAGGAGGTGAATCGACGTGGAAAACTTCGATAAAGTTAAAGATATCATCGTTGACCGTTTAGGTGTAGATGCTGACAAAGTAACTGAAGATGCATCTTTCAAAGATGATTTAGGCGCTGACTCACTTGATATCGCAGAATTAGTTATGGAATTAGAAGACGAGTTCGGTACTGAAATTCCAGATGAAGAAGCTGAAAAAATCAATACAGTTGGTGACGCAGTAAACTTCATCAACAACCTTGAAAAATAATAACAATATTATCTGAGTCGTCTTAATCAGCGACTCAGATTTTTCTTTTGTTTTGCATTAAATTCACGTAAAATGAGACACATAAGCGCATACAGCGCGATGTTGTATTCTGTAAAATTAAAAGGAGGTCATCTTTTGACCAAGCATAAGAAAGACGCTATGCTGCAGGCTTTTAATCAAAAGTTTGCACAAAAAATGGAGATGTTACATCTCACGTATGACCATTTACCTCTATATCAACAAGCATTTTCACATTCTAGTTTTATCAATGATTTTAATATGGACCGACTTGCGCATAATGAGCGCTTAGAGTTCTTAGGAGATGCGGTATTAGAATTGACGGTTTCACGGTATTTATATGACAAATATCCAGGATTGCCTGAAGGGAATCTGACAAAAATGCGCGCGACCATCGTTTGTGAACCCTCACTTGTAATATTTGCGAATAAAATCAAATTAAATGAATTAATCCTACTTGGCAAAGGCGAAGAAAAAACTGGTGGACGCACACGTCCGTCGCTCGTATCAGATGCCTTTGAAGCTTTTGTAGGCGCTTTATACTTAGACCAAGGATTAGATGTGGTATGGCAATTTGCGCAAGAAGTTATCTTCCCCTACGTTGAAGATGATGCGCTAATGGGTGTCATTGACTTTAAAACACAATTCCAAGAATATATTCATCGCTTGAATAAAGGCAGTGTCACATATCGTTTAATTCATGAAGAAGGTCCAGCACATCACCGTCTCTTTACCTCAGAAGTATTATTAGAAGGTGAAGCGGTGGCAGAAGGCCAAGGCAGAACGAAGAAAGAATCAGAACAAAAAGGCGCAGAGAAGGCTTATAAAGTGATGAATCAGAAACAATGAACAAGCTGTGTCAAACAGTGATAGGGAGATCGAGTGAAGTATGGTTTATTTAAAATCAATCAATGCAGTCGGATTCAAATCGTTTGCGCAGCAAACTGAAGTCCACTTTGACCAAGGTGTGACCGCAATTGTAGGTCCGAACGGCAGCGGTAAAAGTAACGTAACAGATGCCATCAAATGGGTCTTAGGTGAACAGTCTGCGAAATCTTTACGCGGTTCGAAAATGGAAGATATTATCTTTTCCGGCGCAGAACATCGCAAAGCACAAAACTATGCGGAAGTTCGATTAAAATTAGATAATCATGCACATCAATTAAACGTTGAAGAAGACGAAATCATCGTTACACGCAGGCTGTACCGCAGCGGCGAGAGTGCGTATTATTTAAATAACGAACGTGCCCGTTTAAGAGATATCACAGATCTCTTTTTAGATTCAGGACTAGGTAAAGAAGCATTCAGTATTATCTCACAGGGCCGTGTAGATGAAATCTTGAATGCGAAACCCGCTGACAGACGTCAAATTATTGAAGAATCTGCAGGTGTATTAAAGTATAAAAAGCGTAAAGCAGCATCTGTTCAAAAGTTAGATCAAACAGAAGAAAACTTAAATCGTGTTGAAGATATTTTGTATGATTTAGAAGGTCGTGTAGAACCTTTAAGAGAAGAAGCTGCGATTGCGAAAGAGTACCAACATTTATCTAAAGAAATGAAGAAAAGCGATGTATTGGTGACGGTTCATGATATTAATGAGTATAACGAAGCTATCAGTAAAGCAGATGAACGCTTAAATATCTTAAAGAGCCAACAAGCGCAAAAAGAAGCAGACCAAAATCGCTATTCTCGCACGCTAGCGAATTATAAAGCGGAATTAAATCAACAAAACGATGAAATTGAACGCTTGAATTATCAGTTAGTCCAAGCAACAGAAGCAGCAGAAAAATTATCAGGTCAGCTGAATGTATTAGAAGAACGTAAGCGTAACCAATCACAAACGAATGCGCGTTATGAAGAAGAACAAGAAGCATTGCAAGCACAACATGCGCAATTGATTGAAGATCAACAACAAGCTAAAGCAGATAAACAAACGCTGACTGAAAAACAACAAAGTTTAGCTGCAGAAGTGAAAAAGCTTGAAGACCAATTATATGTATCAGATGCAGATCATGAAGAGCAACTAGAAGAGATTAAAAACAGTTATTATGATTTAATGTCTGAACAATCAGAGGTTAATAACGATATTCGCTTCCTCCAACGCACTATCGAAGAAAACGAAGCCAAACAAAATCGTTTAGATAGTCGTTTATTAGATGCGTTCAATCAATTAAAATCAATTCAGTCTGAAATTAATCAAATCACAGTACAACAAAAAGAAAAACAACAACAATTAGCTTCCTTAGAGCAACAACAAAAAGACAATGAAGCACAACTGACTGAAACGAAAAATAAACAAAACGAATACGAAGAAAAGTTATACCAAGCGTATCGTTATACAGATAAATTGAAAGCTAAAATAGAAAGTTTAACCAGTCGTGAAGAAGACTATACGTATTTCTTCAATGGTGTAAAACATGTCTTGAAAGCGAAAAACAATCCATTGAACGGTATCCATGGCGCAGTAGCAGAAGTGATAGATGTACCCTCAGAATTAACCACAGCCATTGAAACAGCATTAGGCGCTTCTATGCAGCATATTATTGTGGATACTGAAAAAGATGGTCGCCAAGCGATTGCTTATTTAAAACAAAACCGCTTAGGCAGAGCAACATTCCTACCGTTAAATGTTATTCAACCAAGACGTTTACAAACAGATATTATGAACACTGCCCAACAAGCAACAGGTTTTATCGGGGTGGCTGCGGATTTAATCGGTGTAGATAACACCTATAGTGCGATTATTTATAATTTGATCGGCAATACCATTATTGTCGATGATTTAAAACACGCAAATGAATTAGCACAAGCGATTCGTTATCGTACACGTATTGTGACATTAGAAGGTGATATCGTGAATCCAGGCGGTTCTATGACTGGTGGCGGTCAACGTCAGACGAAAAGCATTTTAGCACAACGTGATGAATTGACGCAGTTGCGTGAACAGTTGAAACAATTTGAACAGCAGACAACTCAATTTGAAAAAGAAGTTCAAGCAGTCAAAGATGAAGCGAATCAATTGAGTGAAACATATTTAAAAATCAGTCAACAATATAACGAAGCTAAACAAGCGGTGCATAATATCGAACTAGAATTAGACCGTTTGAAGAAAAGTGAAGCACATATTAAGAGTGAACATGAAGAGTTTGAATTTGAGAAAAATGATGGCTATCAAAGTGAAAAGAGCCGTGAAACTTTAGAAGCGAAACAACAACAAAAAGAACAACTCGCGAAAAAGTTAGCCGATTTAGAGCAACAAATCGAAAGTTTGACGCAATTATCTAAAGAAGGTAAAGAAAGTACTGCACAATTACAGCAACAATTACATCAAAAACAATCAGATTTAGCTGTGTTGAAAGAACGTAGTAAAACACAACGTCAACAACTTGAACGTATTGATAATCAAATCAAACAAAATCAACTTCAACAAGAAAAATTAGCGGAAGATATTGAGCTGTTCAACTCGGATGAAGTGACAGGACAAAAAGCTTTTGAAACGATTCAAAAAGATATTGAAATCAAACAACAAGAAAAAGCAGATTTAAATGAACGCTTAGACGTATTAAAAGGTAAACGTCAAGAAACGAACGCTTCAATAGAAGAATTTGATGACAAACTTCAAGAAACACATCGCGATATCCTATCAATTGAAAACAGCTATCAAGATATCAAAGCAGAGCAATCCAAATTAGATGTGTTGATTTCACATAGTATGGATCACTTAAATGATGATTATCATTTAACGTTTGAAGCGGCAAAAGACCTCTATGAACAAGATGAACCGATTGACGCTTTAAGACAGAAAGTGAAATTGACTAAAATGTCGATTGAAGAATTAGGTCCAGTTAATCTCAATGCGATTGAACAGTTTGAAGAAGTGTATGAACGCTTTACTTTCTTAGATGAACAACGTACTGATTTAAGAGAAGCGAAAGCGACATTAGAACAAATCATTCGTGAAATGGACCAAGCGGTAATGGATCGATTCAAAACAACATTCCATGCGGTTCAAGGACATTTCTCAGAAGTGTTTAAATCGTTATTCGGCGGCGGCCAAGCTGAACTGAAATTAACAGATGATGACTATTTAACTGCAGGTGTTGAAATTATCGTACAACCACCAGGTAAGAAGCTGCAGCATTTGTCATTACTTAGTGGCGGAGAGCGTGCATTAAGTGCAATTGCTTTATTATTTGCGTTATTGAAAGTACGCTCAGCACCATTTGTTATACTAGATGAAGTAGAAGCGGCTTTAGATGAGGCGAATGTGATTCGTTATGCGAATTACTTAAGACAATTATCTGAGAAGACACAGTTTATTGTGATTACACACCGTAAAGGAACAATGGAAGCGGCCGATAGACTATATGGTATTACGATGCAAGAATCTGGTGTATCTAAACTGGTAAGTGTGAATTTAAATACGATAGATGAAGTGTTGAAGGAGGAAGAAAAATGAGCTTTTTTAAACGACTAAAAGATAAGTTTGCGGGCAAACCAACGGAAGAAGAAAAAGAGCTTCAAGACTTGGACCAAACGGAATCGTCAGAAGAAGACAAGAAACCAGCTGAAAAAGAAGAAAAATCAACGTTACCTGAAGCAAAACCTAAAGAAGAACCGAAAGATGATTTCGATTTTGATGACGGTTTAATTTCTATTGAAGAATTTGAAGAAATTGAATCACAAAAATTAGGTGCGAAATTCAGACAAGGTTTAGAGAAATCACGTGAAAACTTCCAAGAGCAATTAAATAACTTGATTGCACGTTATCGTACTGTGGATGAAGATTTCTTCGAAGCCTTAGAAGAAATGTTGATTACTGCTGACGTAGGTTTCAACACAGTGATGGAATTAGTTGATGAACTACGTACAGAAGCACAACGACGTAACATTAAAGAAACAGAAGACTTAAAAGAAGTTATTGTTGAAAAAATTGTAGAGATTTATCAACAAGAAGACGATAATTCTGAAGTGATGAACTTAGAAGATGGCCGTTTGAATGTCATCTTAATGGTCGGTGTCAATGGTGTAGGTAAAACGACTACTATCGGTAAATTGGCACACCGTTATAAAGCAGAAGGCAAGAAAGTGATGCTTGCGGCAGGTGATACATTCAGAGCCGGTGCAATCAACCAATTAAAAGTATGGGGCGAACGTGTCGGAGTAGATGTTATCAGCCAAAGCGAAGGTTCAGACCCAGCAGCTGTGATGTATGATGCGATTAATGCGGCCAAACACCAAGGTGTCGATATTTTAATCTGTGACACTGCAGGACGTTTACAAAACAAAGCGAACTTGATGAATGAGTTAGAAAAAATGAAACGTGTCATCGGACGTGCGGTTCCAGATGCGCCACATGAAGTATTGCTTTGCCTTGATGCCACAACTGGACAAAACGCATTATCACAAGCACGTAACTTCAAAGATGTAACGAATGTCACAGGTATTGTATTAACAAAACTTGACGGTACTGCTAAGGGTGGTATTGTATTAGCCATCCGTAATGAACTGCATATTCCGGTTAAATATGTCGGTTTAGGTGAGCAATTAGATGACTTACAACCATTCGATCCTGAAAGCTATGTTTATGGCTTATTTGCGGACATGATTGAACAAACAGTTGAAGAACATCAAGAAGAAGCATCAGAAACAACAGAAAACGACGGTGACACACCTGATGAGCAAAAATGATTTAGTTAAAACATTGCGTATGAATTACTTGTTTGATTTTTATCAATCTTTATTGACGAAAAAACAACGTAATTATTTGGAATTATTTTATCTTGAAGATTACTCTTTGAGCGAAATCGCAGATACTTTTGATGTGAGTCGCCAAGCAGTATATGATAACATAAGAAGAACTGGTGATTTAGTAGAAGATTATGAAGCGAAATTAGCGCTTTATTCAAAATTTGAACAACGTCGTGAAATTTATACTCAAATGAAAGCATCTATTGAAGATCCGGATGCCTTGAAACAATATATTGAGAAACTAGAAGAATTAGAATAAGGAGGTCACTTGGATGGCATTTGAAGGATTATCCGATCGTTTACAAGCGACCATGCAGAAGATCCGAGGAAAAGGGAAAGTGACTGAAGCGGATATTAAAGCAATGATGCGTGAAGTGCGTCTTGCATTGCTTGAAGCCGATGTTAACTTCAAAGTGGTAAAATCATTTATCAAAACTGTTTCTGAACGTGCTTTAGGTTCAGATGTCATGCAATCTTTAACACCTGGCCAACAGGTTATCAAAATCGTTAAAGATGAATTAACACAATTAATGGGCGGCGAAAATGCGACGGTTAATATGGCAAATAAACCGCCGACAGTTGTGATGATGGTTGGTCTGCAAGGTGCAGGTAAAACGACAACTGCAGGTAAATTAGCATTATTAATGCGTAAAAAATACAATAAGAAACCATTGTTGGTTGCAGCCGATATCTATCGTCCAGCAGCGATTGACCAACTTCAAACAGTCGGTAAACAATTAGACATTCCAGTCTATAGTGAAGGCGACCAAGTCCAGCCGCAACAAATCGTTGACAATGCATTGAAACATGCTAAAGAAGAACATTTAGACTTTGTGATTATCGATACAGCAGGTCGTCTGCATATTGATGAAAAACTGATGAACGAATTAGCTGAAGTTAAAGAATTGTCTAAACCAAATGAAATTATGTTGGTTGTAGATGCGATGACTGGTCAAGATGCAGTCAACGTTGCGCAATCATTTGATGATCAATTAGGTGTAACAGGTGTTACTTTAACAAAACTTGATGGTGACACTCGAGGCGGTGCAGCTTTATCTATCCGTTCTGTTACGCAAAAACCGATTAAATTTATTGGTGTCAGTGAGAAACTTGACGGTTTAGAATTGTTCCACCCAGAACGTATGGCGTCGCGTATCTTAGGTATGGGTGATGTGTTAAGTTTAATCGAGAAAGCTCAACAAGATGTAGATGAATCTAAAGCAAAAGATTTAGAGAAGAAAATGCGTACTGCTTCATTTACATTAGATGATTTCTTAGAACAATTAGACCAAGTTAAAAATCTTGGACCATTAGATGAAATCATGAAAATGATTCCGGGTATGGGCAAAATGAAAGGTATGGATAAGTTGAATATGAGCGATAAACAAATCGATCATATCAAAGCAATTATCCAATCTATGACTTTAGCTGAACGTGAAAGACCAGAAATCTTAAACGTATCTCGTAAGAAACGTATCGCAAAAGGATCAGGTCGTTCACTTCAAGAAGTTAACCGTTTGATGAAACAATTCAATGACATGAAGAAAATGATGAAACAATTTACTGGCGGAGGCAAAGGTAAAAAAGGCAAACGCAGTCAAATTGAAAATATGATGAAAGGCATGAACTTGCCGTTCTAATCGAAAAAGGTGTTGTGAGCAGCGACTTATAACACCTTTTACTGTGTATTAGAGATAAAAAATAAAATTGGTAAAGAGAAACCTCTTTACAAACTTTCTGATACCTGTTATTATTATTTCTTGTAGAAAAGAAAACAAAGACTCAAAGGAGAGAATTATACATGGCAGTTAAAATTCGTTTAACACGTTTAGGCTCAAAAAGAAATCCATTCTACCGTATCGTAGCAGCAGATGCTCGTGCGCCACGTGATGGTCGTATCATCGAACAAATCGGAACTTATGATCCGGTTACTAAAGATGCGTCACAAACAGTTAAAATCGACGAAGAGTTAGCACTTAAATGGTTAGCTAACGGTGCGAAACCAACTGATACAGTTCACAATATCTTATCTAAAGAAGGTATTTTGAAAAAATTCGACGACCAACGTCAATCTAAGTAATTTAAGCTATAAGTTGCTTTAATCTCATAACCCTGAGACAATACACTTGTCTTAGGGTTATTGTTAAGTATTGGAGCTTTTTTCACGAGACCAAATATTGGAGGCAATGTGCATGAAAGTAGAAGTCGGTAAAATTGTAAATACACATGGGATAAAAGGTGAGGTACGTGTGAAATCTAACTCAGATTTTACAGACACACGCTTTCAACCTGGTGAAGTTTTGACATTGAATCACAAAGGCGAAGAAATTGCGTTAACAGTCGCTTCTTATCGTATGCACAAAGGGTTCCATATGTTGACATTTGAAGGTATCAACAACATTAATGATGTGGAGCACTTTAAAGGTGATATTCTGACACAAGAGCGTGATCATGAAGCAATTGAACTTGATGAACATGAGTTTTACTATTCCGACATTATCGGCTGCACAGTTTTTGATGGTGAAACACCGATTGGTCGTGTGAAAGAAATTTTTGAAACAGGTGCCAATGATGTATGGGTCGTTCAAGGTGATAAAGAGTACTTGATTCCCTATATCGCAGATGTTGTCCAAGAAGTAGATGTCTCTGGGCGCCGTATTCAAATTACGCCATTGGAAGGAATGTTCGACGAGTGAAAATTGATTATTTAACGCTGTTTCCAGAAATGTTTGATGGCGTATTAAATCATTCTATTTTAAAGCGTGCACAAGAGAAAGAGATTCTAACAGTGAACACCGTCAATTTCAGAGATTATGCGGTTAATAAACATAATCAAGTTGATGATTATCCATTCGGCGGCGGTCAAGGTATGGTATTGAAACCAGAACCTGTCTTTAATGCGATGAAAGACCTTGAGACGACAGAAAACACGCGTGTGATATTAATGTGCCCACAAGGCAAACCCTTCTCACAAGCAGTGGCAGAAGAGTTGAGCCAAGCAGAACACTTAGTGTTTATTTGTGGTCATTATGAAGGCTATGATGAACGTATCAGAGAACATTTAGTGACTGATGAAATCTCAATTGGGGATTATGTATTAACAGGTGGAGAATTGCCTGCGATGAGCATGACAGATGCGATTGTACGCTTGATTCCAGGTGTACTCGGCAATCAACAGTCACATCAAGATGACTCATTCTCTGATGGTTTATTAGAGTTTCCGCAATACACACGTCCAAGAGAATTTGAAGGTATGAAAGTACCAGACGTCTTATTATCAGGTAATCACGCAAACATTGATGCATGGCGACATGAACAAAAATTAATTAGAACATTTGTCAAAAGACCCGATTTACTAACAAAGTATCCATTAACATCAGAAGATGAAAAAATACTTGAAAACTACAAAAACCAATTGAAAACCAAATAGCAGTGTGCTAATATTATTTAAGTGTGCTAAGCACGAAAAATCACTATGATCCGCTGCTATTTTGTTGTCGAGGCAAGAACATAGTTTGAAGGAGAGAATAATAAAATGAGTAATCACAAATTAATCGAAGCAGTTACTAAATCACAATTACGCACAGACTTACCAAACTTCCGTGCCGGTGACACTGTACGTGTACACGTACGTATCGTCGAAGGTACTCGTGAACGTATCCAAGTCTTCGAAGGTGTCGTAATCAAACGTCGCGGTGGCGGAGTTTCAGAAACTTTCACAGTTCGTAAAATTTCATCTGGTGTAGGTGTGGAACGTACATTCCCATTACACACACCAAAAATTGAAAAAATCGAAGTAACTCGTCGCGGTAAAGTTAGACGTGCTAAACTTTACTACTTACGTAACTTACGTGGTAAAGCTGCTAGAATTAAAGAAATTCGCTAATTTTAGACAGATAGACATACGAGTAGACAAGGCTGTTCCTAATCATGGAACAGTCTTTTTTTATGTAAATTGTCGTATGAAAATTCTGAAAAATTAGGTATAATGAAAGCATTCTATAAAACGAAAATCATTATTTTTACAAGTACAACAAGAAAATCATCATAGAAGGAGTAGAAGTAAATGAAAAAGAAGGTTTTAGTAACGATTGCGATATTGTTATTCTTTGCGGTTGTCGCATTCAGTATTGTCAGGAATGAATTCACAGATCGTGTCAATCCGTTTCTAACTACAGAAAAATCATATGCGAAGGTTGAAAAAGGTACACAATACTATGAAAATGTTCAAGCTTACTCAAAAGATGGAGAACGTGTGCCTTATAAGCTGACATTCAATGGTTTTGATCCTCAAAAAGAGAATGTCGTGATTATCCATAAAGGCAAGTATGTGAAAGAAATCCATTATCTAGATACATTGCCTAAAGATGTAAAAGAATAAGAACGATAAAAGAATCGCCATTTTAATAGAGAAGGCGATTCTTTTATTTATATAGTTTAGATAGAATTGTCACTATTCCAATCATCTGCACTTGGCTTTTGATGTGTGTGATATTGATGAATGATTTCATTGTATTCTCGTTGGTTATGTCCTCTGTATGCCCATAGTCTCACTTTAGAATAAACAATTTTGACATGTTTTAAAACATGTTTCGTTTTTACATTGTTATACAATCCTTGTGCTTTCCACATTTGTACAGCATCCTTCAAGTCATCTTCTTTTGGCACCATTTTGATATTAGGAAGAATGACATCTTCGAAAATAGCGATTTCAACCATATATATAGGAATATCAAAGGATTCTCCTTGAAGGTTGATACTACTTCTTAGAAATAGCAGACTGTCTTCGAATTTCTTATTTTCTATCCACTCCTCTGAAGTAGCGGCTTTAAACAATGCCATAAGTGTTGAAGGTAAATAGTAAGGGACAGTTTCATATAATGCATTTAGGGTTTGATAAGCTTCTTTTAACGTCGTATGTGTAAGATAATTATCGCTGATAGCAACCATGTGACTTTTATAATCTGTGCTTATCTTATCTTTTATAGATGCGCTGGTTTCATGTGCTTCAAAGTACGAATTATAAAGTTTGACCACAATTTTAATAGGGATAAATCCATATAAGTTTACAAGTGCTTCAAAGAATTTGATTTTAGTTTCAGTGTTTAAATCAGTAAGAATATTTGCCTGGATTTTATTATGCATCAAAGCTGGTAGAACCTTTTTGGCTTCCCCGACTGATAATCGATTATGGCACAAATCTTTTAATAACGCTTGTTGAAGGTCTTCATCTAAGGATTGATCTGTAAAATCTTCAATCGACTGTTTAAGTATTTCTTCAGGCTGCAGACCACGTAAACTAAAATAACACTTTAAATGTTCAAATAAGTCACAAGGTAAATAAATCATACTGAGTTCAATGTCGCTAAACAAAATAAAGACCGCAATATTTTCACCAGGGAGTTCTGCACCTACAAAACTGTTTCTATCCTCATAAACCATATACGCAAAAAGTATACGTAAAGGTGGCACGATTTGAATTAGTTTTTCAAATAAGCCATAATCTCTTATCACTTTTTTGGTGATTAAGGTACACTTTTCAGTATCAGTCAGTTTATCATAATTTTTAATATTAGCCATCACACATATAAAGTCTAAATTTTTTGTGCTATAACGATCAGCTAAACATGTTTCAAAATCCATGGTTTCATATGATCTACGCTTTTCTTCTATTGAAGCTAAAGTTTCGATTTTTGTATGAACCCAATCTTCAAGCAACGGTAAGGAGGAATATTTTTCATTTAAACAACAGTGGTTATAATCATTTAAAAATTCAGGTGAGAGGTAGTAGCGGTCTTTAGCAATAGCGATGATATAGTGTGTCGCTTTCAAAAGAGTGAGTTGATAATAGTCTGTTCTAGAAAGTGTGATTATCGTAAGTGTGGAATTTAAAACAGACTCAAGTAATGCTTTTTCAGAAGCATTTAGAAGGTGATCAAAATGATTCATTAATGTCTGATAGGAAATAGAGTTGCTTTGAAGTGCTTTAGTAGAAAGTGAAGTGTTAAATTTTGGAAGTATGTGACTCAGATATTCTTGATTGGTGCTTTGGTAGTTACGTTCTTTCATGTTGTGTGATCAAACCTTTCTAGGCGAATGTTAATGGAGTAGAGATATAAAAATAGTATAAGTAAGAAGATAATAGGCTGTATATGCATAATCACAGACAGTAAAAAAAGCGTAAGTCATTGGTAAAAATAGTGTTGGGGATTAAAAAAACAGTGCGTATCCAAAATATAGAAGGATACACACTGTTTGTTTTATTGTTTCGTTTTGTTTCGTCTGAGTAGATAACGGCACCAGACCACGCTCAACACTAAACCAATTCCTGTGATGACGATTAATGGTTTTAATAATGGCGGTTCATATTTTAAATAAATATCTGTTTGACCTTTCTTAGTTGGAATTACTGTCATAATGCCATTACCTTGTTTAACATCATGTTTCTTACCATCGATTAACGCATACATTCCATTTCTATAGGCAGCAGGTAAGACAATATAACCTTGTGCTGATTTTGGTTTTTGAATGTGTAAGTTACGGTTATTCTTAGTAACTTTGACAGGTGTTAAAGTATCTTTAGTACGATTTAAAGTACTGTAATCTTCACCATAAATACCTTTAAGCTGTAGACGGTATTTACCTTTTGGTAGTTGTAACTTCAGTTCTGGTGAAGCTTTAATACGCATAGTCACAGGGCTGACAAATCGTCGGTATTTGTAGTCTAAGCGATTACGTTTTTGTTTATATTCATTGATTTTTACGTAGTGTTCTGAAGTTGGTGCGATACGTTCAATATCCATTTCTACATACATATCTTGATACTTATTCGCAACGGATTCAGGCAGCTGCATAGTTAAACCACCATTGTTTTTTTGAACTTGAATATGTTTTTGATCTATTTGTTTTGCATCGCGTAATGTTGTCTTTGCTTTTGGTAGTAAGTTAGGGTTCGTTTTGAATGTTGAATTACCTTTTTTATCATCCCAAACAACGCCTTCTAACATGGCTTGTTCACGATCTAACGGTGATTTTAATTGGTCCATACTAAATGTTTTGTTGGTAATATGTGCACTTGGATAATCAATTTGATTTTTTGAATGAACAAAGATTCTATCATCATGTTTGATTTTATCTTTTAGTTCGAAACCGTATGGTATGTTTTTATCTGATTCCATTTTGAAGCGGTCTGTGACATCCCATAAAGCCATTAAGTTAGCTCGGTTATTAAATAAACGATAAGTACTGTTTTTATCAATCGGCATATTAATCTGCATCACATTATCATAATAATTAAGAATTTCACCATCAAAGATGCTTGAATAAAGCGAGATGCCGTTGTAGTTGTAAATGAATGGTGAGTTTAAACCATAAACACTCATATAATCAATACGCATTAAATCATCTTGATTTTCTTTTTGAATGGCTTTGATTTTTTTATTTAGCGGGTGACTGAAGTAATCATAATTTGTGACTTGTTTTACTTCTGTTTCATACTCAGACAAAATATTTTCTTTATATTCTTTTAACTGCCAGAATTGTTGGACTAAAATCAATGCGACTAACATAAGTTTCATCCAATACTTCGTCTGACCTTTATAAACAATTAATATCAATGCCAATACTGCAATGATGACAGCTGTGCTGAACCACCAATGCCATTCGCCTTCCGCATAACGTGATGAAATGATTAAGACTAAAACAGCTGGAATTGTTGCGGCAATTAAAGAAACGATAGACATTTCCGCTAAATATTGAATCATCAAAGCAACCAATATTGCGGCACTCATTGCCAGCATATAGACCCATCTGCGTTGCGGGATAGAAAAGCCGTTAAAGAAACTATCAAAAGGGTTGGTAAATGAACCTAATAAGAAAATCCATGTCATAATCGCAAATAAACGATAGAAATAATGTTTGTATAGTTTAAATTGCAGTAGGGCAATCAAAACTAAAATCGACAATAAAATATGAAAACCTGATATAAATGTTTGTTTATCTGTGTTCAATAAATCTACAAAGAATGGATACTCTAATAATGGATTTTGTTTACGATCATTATGCAAGAATGAGCTGACACCTGTGTAAAATCCAAAACTAGCGACCATCAAACTTAGTAGTATAGTTACCACTGTAATATAAATCTTCTGTATGCGGTTTAAGATATCCTCTTTATAAACTGCGATAGTTCTATAAATTAAATAAGCACCGATAATAATAGCTTCATAGTAACTGAAATAAAAGTTCGACATCAGTGTTAAGCCTAAACCGATAATCAATAAAGCAGCTTTACGTTCTCTAAATAACTTTTCTACACCTAATATTGTCAACGGTAAGTAAATCAATACATCACC
Source organism: Staphylococcus sp. HMSC056G08 (assembly GCF_001812305.1). Lineage (NCBI taxonomy): Bacteria > Bacillati > Bacillota > Bacilli > Caryophanales > Staphylococcaceae > Staphylococcus > Staphylococcus sp. HMSC056G08. Next base: position 44,006 of record NZ_KV808525.1, on the reverse strand, counting down.
ATAAAATGACCAAGTGAAGTTGAAATACATCATGACATTAGAAGCGGTGTATAAAATTGTAGCGATCAGTGCGGTATAACGTTTTAATTTAAAATAGCGCATCATATAGTAAGCAGCAATAAATGTCAAAATAGCTTTGACAATCGCAAAGAATAATTGGTTTCCTGGCCAAAATTCAATACTGCTTGGATTCATATGTAAGAGATGTTCGCCTAACCACACAAATAAAAAGTTTAAGTAGGTAAGTGGAGAGGTTGAATAATAATAAGCTAAGTCTGCGATATAATCTCCGCCTAAACCGAAAGAAATATCGTAGAAACTTGAAAAGTGTGTGACATGTTCATATAAGTATTTTTGAAATGGCATCATTTGTCTGAAACCATCGCCTGCACCACTGAATACAATTTGATGTTTCGTATAAGCGCGGATTGCAGGATAGAAAATAATCAGCATTATTAATGTGCCGATACCAGCAATTTTTAAAAAACGCACTAGGTTATGTTTTAGGGTGAATTTCATTTTTTGTCTCTCCTGAAATTAAAATGCATATGTAGAATTAGGTAATATACTACATATACCCTTTTTAATTTTAGCAGTAACGCGATTATAAAGGGAAATAAATCAACTAATATTAAAATTTTGTAAAGTATCATATTAACTTAATATGAATAATGTCTAACATATAGGGAATATAACTACCGGTAACAATTATATGGGAGTACTATCAATAACAAATCAATTTGGAGGTCTTAATCATATGGTTGAAGTAAGAAATGAATCAGGCATCACTCAAGTTGCGGAGAATGTGGACAGAGTTGCCGCATTAGAATTTTCATTCGTAGATGATTTATTAGCTTTAGATATTAAACCAGCTGCGATTGCTGATGATGGGAATAAAGAGAATTTATTTGAAGCAGTCAGAACACAGATTGGTGAATATGTTTCTTTAGGAGATAGAAACAATCCTGATTTAGATGCTTTAAGAGAAGCGGAACCACAATTAATTATTGCTGACGGTGAACGTCATCACAAAATCTATAGAGATTTAGAAAAAATTGCACCGACAATTTTACTTGAAAGCTTTGATGGCGATTATAAACAAAACTTAGAGTCATTCGAGTTAATCGGTAAAGCTGTATCAAAAGAACAAAAAGCGAAAACACGTGTCGCTGTGCATGAACAAAAGATCAAACAAATCGAAGAGGGTATTACTTTAGATAAAAGTTTAGGCACATTGGCTGCAGTAGTGACAGATAATCATATTGTAGGACATGATGCGAACAGTTATGTTGGTCAATTCTTAAAACGTCTTGGTTTCAAAATGGCAATCACTCAAGCGGATTCAAAAACGTATCCAGAATATAAAGATGGACCATATCTAAAATTAACGGATGAACAATTAAAAACATTAAATCCAGAACGTTTAATTTTAATGGTTGATGATGAAAATGCAGATGCATTAGAAGAATTACGTCAATCAGAAGTTTATAATTCAATCAATGCGAAGAAAAACGGACGTATTCATTTCGTAAACCGTGAATTATGGGCTAAATCACGCGGTTTAGTAGCGTCTGAACACATTGCAGAAGACTTAGCGAAATTCGAAGAATAAGTCTAAACTAGATCAATGCAAGCACCGAAAACTTCTACCTTTTTCGGTGCTTGTATTTTTTATGATTATATTGTAGTTTATGTAATGCATTTTATGTTATGAGTGATTGTCATTATTAATATTTATTCTTAAGTTATTTAGTCGCTCATCTAAACTAGGATGGCTTGATAAAATACTTCTCTTTTTATAGTCAAATTTACCTAACTCAATAAATTTTTTGAATGCACTTTTTATATGCTTTATATTTACATATTCGGATGCATAAGTGTCACATTTCAATTCGCAATTTCTTTTGTACTTAAAGTTTAATGCTATAATTACAAAGTAAATCAGAATAAACAGAAGAACTACAATGAGTAACAAAATAATATTACTAGGTAATTTGATTATAAGCATTAATAGAAAAAACACAAAAGGGGTTAAGGTGAAAGCACTTAATGAAATCAAATGCATTTTTAATGAGTCATTATCTTTTATATGACTATATTCATGAAAGAGAAAAAATCTGAGTTCATTTTCATTTAACTTTTGAATTAATGAGTCATCAATAATAATAATGGATTCCTTTTTTCTAATAGCGAATAGGTTAGGCTTGAAGGGCATACTGACAGAATAAAAACTAATTTTTTTATTTATTAATTCAGGAACATACTCCATTACAAACTTACTAGTAAGTCTCTTTTTGTTTACAAATATCAAATCGACATGCGGTTTCAAAAAAGCATAAAAAAATAATCCGAAAGAAAAAGCAAACATATATTTTTTTAAATTGTAACTTAAAAACGGAGTGCCTAAAACGTCGAATTTTAATAATATAGCTAGTATTAATAATAGCAATGAAATTATTCTCATATATATCAACTCCTTATCTTAATGGATTTTAATTGTAAAAAATAGGGGTTATATAGGTTTCTAATGCGCCTGCGAATATAATCAGTATAATTCCTAAAATAAACAATGATAGGTATTGATTATAATTATTTTTAATATCACCCCAATTTGATAAACCGATATAAGCTCCAATAAATAAACCGAGCATTTCTGGAGTAGCATGAATTAAAAAGCTAAGACCTCCATATTTAATCAAAATAGGTGAAAAACTATGTATTCTTTCGTATTTATCTCTTAATCAAAGTATTCAATAACTATTTGTTGTTTGAACATTTTTCACAGAAAACTTTTTGACTTTTCGCCCAATTGCTAAGCATTGTATACCCTTTTAATTTGCTTTCGTTTATTTTTATAGTAATTACTTCATTTTTATTTATCTCTTTGTTACAGTTACTGCATCTTAATTTCTCAAGAAACATTAAATCTCCTCCTAATAAAATGAATAAGTAATAAGTAGTGAGGTGTCTTATACTTGCAGACTTGTCGATCGTTATAATGAAATAAGAAGGCAAGTGAAACTTTTTAAGTTTCCATAATGGTATTACACTGATTGATATGATGATGAAAAGGTATATTACGTTAAACGGATTGTATAAATGATTATTAAAATATAAAGGTACATTGTTAAAGTATAAAATTATTACTTATTAGTCAAGTTATATTTGTATACAAATTTGTGGTTTTATTAAGGTTATGGTAGTAATTTGAATACTACCTTTTTCGGTGCTTGTATTTTTTTATGTCGTATTATAAAGAAAATAGGGTATTAAACACTAATGAAGTTTAATTGAAATGACGGGAGTGGCGTATATGGAATACGAAGTAAAGCATTTAAATGAATTAAAGGTTATTGGTTATTTGAGTAAATATGCGACGATGCAAGACGCGCAACAAAATTTACCGAAAGCATGGCAAAAATTTCATGAATCAGGTGAAGAACAAACTTTATCTGAATTAAGCAACCACCAATTAGAAGGATACTTAGGAGTGATTGTACCTACAGAAGCAGGGATGAATTACTTAATTGCGGTAACTTCTGATAATCAATTTGGATCAGGCTTGCATCCTTATGCTTTACCTCAAGGCGATTATATGGTTGTAAATGCTAAAGGACCTGTACCAGAATCTATTCAACAAGTATGTGAAAAAGTATTTAACCCTGATTACCTTGCGAGTGAAGGTTATCACATGGCTGAAGGACCAGCTTTTGAATTCTATCCACATGGAGATGTGACTTCATCAGATTATGAAGCACAAGTGTATGTGCCGGTGGTAAAGAAAGAAGAAAATAAATAATAAAATATACAAAAACACAGACACGTTAATCATCTATACATGTCTGTGTTTTTATATTTATATCACTTTGATTCCGGATTGTTCAAACTGTTCTTGTTGTTCATTGGTAATCTCATCATCTGTAATTAATTGGTTAAAGTCCTCTAACTCCCCAATTTTAGCAGTAACTACACGGTTAATTTTACTGCTGTCTGCGGTTAAGTATTTTTGTTGTGAAATATTCATTAAGCGTCTTCTAGTCTCAACTTCCTCGATACTATAATCTGTCACACCATAGGGTACAGATAATCCACTACAACAAAAGAATCCTTTATTAATATTTAGATGTTCAAAATTGAAAAGAAAATCAAACTGAGTCAATGATTGTTCTGAACTTCTAACTTTCCCACCTATTGAAATCAATGCGTGATTATACTGCATACATTGGATTAAAACTGGAATCGAGTTAGTAACAATTGTTAAATGGCGTTTAGTTTCTAAGCCTTTTGCGATTTGTAGAGTAGTCGAACCACTATCTAAATAGATACAATCCCCGTCACCAATCAACTTTAAAGCTTTTTCAGCGATTAACTTTTTCTTAGTTAAATTACGATCTAAACGACGCTCAATCGCAGACTCTCCATTCGATTCTTTATTAAGTCTGATGCCTCCGTATTCTTTCTGTACTAATTCTAGTTTGACCAATTGTTGAATATCTCTTCGCAAAGTTTCCATAGAAATATTGAGTTCCTTATGTAATGTTTTTAGTTCTAAAAACTCTTGTTCTTCTAGTTTTTCAATGATTTTACTTCTTCTCTCAGTTGGCAACATTAGGCTCACTCCTTGAAAATTGTTAGTTTTATCATACCTTAAATTCAATAGGAGTAAACAGAGTTGGTAAAGAATTAGTCATAAGTTAATCGATACTTACACATTTTTAACACTGACTTAATATGCATCTCTTATACTTTGAGTAGATAAAAGCGGAGGTGCAAAAATGCTTAGTTTAAAAAACGTATCAAAAACATACGGAAAAGATGAAGTTTTAAAAGATATTAATTTAGATATAGAAGACGGTGAGATTGTAGCTTTACTTGGACCAAGTGGTTGTGGAAAAACAACGCTATTAAACATGATTTTAGGTTTAACAGAAGTAACAAAAGGTTCAATTCATTATAATGAGTCGCCAATTCATCATTTGCCAATGAAAAAAAGAGGTTTCAATATTGTGTTTCAAGATTATTGTCTATTTCCCCATTTGAATGCGCGAGACAATGTTTTTTATGGTCTTAAGAATATGAAAAAAGATCCTAACACTAAAGAAATCACAGATCTAATTGAATTATTAGAACTTAGACCACATCTTGATAAGAAAGTTCATGAGTTGTCTGGCGGTCAAAAGCAACGTGTTTCAATAGCACGTACCATAGTGATGCAACCTAAAGTTTTATTAATGGATGAACCGCTGAGTGCTTTAGATGGAATGATTAAAGAAAGAATCAAGAATATGATTGTAAGAGTTGCTAAATCAATGTCACTTACAACTATTATGGTGACACATGACCCAGAAGAAGCATTAACAATGGCAGATAAAATCGTAGTGATTCAAAATGGCAGCATTGCTCAGTTTGGAACACCTGAAGAAATTATTCATCAACCGAAATCAACTTTTGTTAAGCAGTTTATCTTAAATCAATTAGAAATTAAACGTCAACATATTTATCAATTGTTTGGTGAACAACATGGTGCATAAGTTATGGAGTCAACGTATCATTCAAATTCTATTATTTACTTTTTTTGTAATCTTTTTGATTATTCCAATCCTATTTTTACTGGGTCGTTCAATTATTGCTGATGGTCAAATCAGCAGCATTTATTTTAAAGAGGTATTGTCAAATCCTGAAGTTACAACAGCATTAATGCGAAGTTTGAAATTATCTTTGATTTCAGCTTTCACGACAGCAATCTTAGCGTTTTTAATAGCGTATGCACTTCAATTAACAGCTATAGCTAAATGGATAAAACGCTACACGCACAGTATGGTCATCTTACCTATGTTGGTACCTACAATTACTTATGGTTTCTTATTAATGTATTTGTTTGGTAATGAAGGATTGATTGCGAGATTAGTTGGACAACCTTTGTTTACGGTTTATGGCGAGAAGGGCATGTTAATTGGTTACGTGATTTATACGTTGCCAGCGGCATTTATCATTATTAATAATGCGTTTAATTATGTAGATCACCGCTTCTTCTATGTGTCGGAATTATTACATGATAAAGGACCACGAGCTTTCTACCATACAACTTTCAGACCTTTAATGATTCCGATAGGTAATGCGTTTATACTGTCCTTTATTTTAAGTTTTACTGATTTCGGTATTCCTGCTTCCATCGGTGCAGATGATACAGTTATCTCAATTTTACTGTATCAAACCATATTAGGTTCTATACCGAAGTTTGCACAAGGTGCAGTACTTGCATTCTTAATGTTAATACCAGCTATCTTAGGTTTTGTATTTTTATCAGTACTAGAAAGATGGAATGTAGAACATCGATCTGCACAACAATTTGAATTAAATAAAAAACCGCTTCGTGACATTTCTATTGGTGTGCTTGTCTTTGTGATTAGTAGTATGATTCTCTTAATTTTTTTAGTCATGTTTATTGTGCCGTTCACTGAGAATTATCCGTACAATAACAAGTTCACATTAAAGCATATCCTAAATTTATTGAACGATGAAATTTTAGTGCGTGTTTATCTACAATCTATATTTGTAGCTGTAACTACTGCGGTTTTTGGAACAATTATTGCATTCTTCAGTGCCATGATTAGTGTTCGTACTAAGTTAAAAGGACGACGTATGATTAATGTCATTGCAATGTTGACGAATACAGTGCCGGGCATGATTTTAGGTCTTGCATATTTATTGTTCTTTCAAGGGACTACTATCAAAAATACGTTCTTGATTGTAATCATCAGTATTGTTGTTCATTATTTCACCACGCCATATTTAATGGCAAAAGGTGCAATGGACAAACTGGATAAGACTTGGGATGTTACTAGTTCATTATTAAGAGATAGTTGGTTTGACACGATATTCAAAATCATTTTACCTAATATGAAATCAACCATTATAGAGATGCTGAATTATTACTTTATTAATGCAATGGTGACAATCAGCGGTGTTATTTTCTTAGTTTCAACTTCAACACAAATTGTATCTACACAAATTAATCAACTTCAGCATTTCAACAGATTTACAGATATCTTCATTTTATCGATATTGATTTTATTAACAAATGTGGTGGTACGTATTTTCAGTCATTTTTGGCTGCAATTTGATCAAAGGAGGAACTTGCGATGAAATTTAAGATAATCATGACTGCCATATTTTGTGCTGTATTGCTTTATTTTTCTTATGTTGGATTTGGCGCAAGTTCAAACAAAATTATAATTCAAACGAATGCAGATGAAGAAGCCATCGCCGCAATGAAAAAAGCACTTGATACTCACGGATATCGCGGCGAGTATTTGATTCAACCACAATCCACTTCTGAATTGGGTGGGAAAATCATGGCTGAAGGGAAGCATCTTGATGCAGATATTGTAACTCAAGCAAGCTATTACTTAGAAAGTGCACAACAAGAACATGATATGTTTGTACCTTTATCAAATCGTATGTCGAAGAATGAGATTAAGCCATATCCTAATTATATGGCACCTATACTCGGAAATATGGGATCGCTATTTGTGAATACAGAAGCATTAAAAGAGAAAAATTTGCCTGTACCTCATTCAATTAAAGATCTGACAAAACCCCAATATAAAAATGAAATATCATTTCCTAACATCATGGACTCCTCAACAGGATGGTTGCTCATACAAGGTGTCTTAAATGAATATGGTGAACAAGAAGGACAAAAAATATTGAAACAACTGATTATTAATGCAGGCCCACATCTTGAAAGTTCAGGTTCAGGACCTTTGAAAAAAGTACAATCAGGAGAAGCCTCAATAGGTGCTGGTTTAAGAAACCAAGCTATTGATGCTGAACAAGAAGGACAGCCTATTAAACATATAGACCCGACAGAGGGTAATTTTGCATTAACAGAAGCAGCTGCAGTAGTTAAAAAAGGTGGTAAACGTCAGCAAAAAGCAGAAAAAATGGTTGAAGTTATTCAAAAATATGGGCGACAAGATTTATTGAAAGAATATCCAGTCCCGTTATATAAAGGGGAGTCTGTTGATTCTGAGATGAAACCAAGTAGACCTGAATCGTGGCCAAAATCACTAACTGTAGATTTATTAGATAAACATCAAACTATTTTTAAAGAAGCGAAAAAAGAAGCAGATATTGAAAAAAATAAATAAAAGGAGTGGGTAAGGGTGACAAAGCAATATAAATTATTAACGCCTGGTCCATTGACTACAACACAAACGGTAAAAGAACAGATGTTGGAAGATCGATGTACTTGGGACGATGCATATAAAAATTTAACACAAACTATACGTCAAAACTTATTGGAGATTGCAGAAGCAAATCCTGAAACCTATACAACAGTGCTACAACAAGGCAGTGGTAGTTTTGTTGTTGAAAGTGTTCTACAAACAGCATTAAGTGAGAAAGAACATGTGCTAATTATTAGTAATGGGGCTTACGGTAAACGCATGATTGAAATGGCGCAACGTATCAATAAACGTGTTACAGCTGTAAAAGTAGATTTTGAAAACATACCAGATTTTCAACAAGTCGAAGCGGTGGTGCAGGACAATCCATCAATCACACATATTGCAATGGTCCATTGTGAAACGACAACAGGGATATTGAATCCACTCTTAACTTTTACAGAAATTGCGGAAAAATATAATTTGATTACGATTGTAGATGCGATGAGTAGTTTTGGCGGCATACCGATACATGTAGAAGAATTAAATATAGATTATTTAATCAGCAGTGCGAATAAGTGTATTCAAGGTGTGCCTGGGTTTGGTTTTGTCATTGCAAAACAGGCTACACTTAATAATACAAAAGGGAATGCACAGAGTTTAGCCTTAGACTTATATGATCAATGGCAGACAATGGAACAAGATAAAGGAAAATGGCGCTATACTTCACCTACACACGTTGTCGCAGCATTTCATCAAGCATTAATAGAACTTGATAAAGAAGGTGGGGTCGAGGCAAGATATAACAGGTATCGTGAACTTAATGAATATCTAAGAAAGCATTTATCTGATATTGGATTCGAACCATATATCGAGGATGCAAATCAATCACCTATCATCACAACTTTTTTATACCCGTATGAAACGTTTGACTTTAATGATTTTTATCAAAAGATGAAAGAGGTTGGATTTATACTCTATCCAGGGAAGTTGATGGATACACCGTCTTTCAGAATTGGGAACATTGGTGACTTAGAAATAGAAGATTTATACAATTTAATCGGAAATATCCGTAAGTATCTTTTAGAGGAGGCTGAATAACATGATAAACAAAATAGAAGGTGTTATTTTTGACTGGGCAGGCACAATGGTAGATTTTGGGTGTTTTGCACCGGTACATGTTTTTGTAGATATTTTTAAAGATGCAGGTATTGAAGTTACAATCGAAGAAGCTAGAGAACCAATGGGCATGTTAAAACGCGATCATATTCAAGCGATGTTGGAAATGCCGAGAATACAAAAGCTATGGGAAGAAACATATCAACGAAAAGCAACAGAAGAAGATATTGACAGTTTATACGCTAAATTTGAAACGCAATTAATGGAGACGCTCGAAAACTTTACTACGCCTATTCAAGGTGCAGTAGACACAGCAAATTGGTTAAAAGCAAAAGGTATTAAAGTGGGGTCAACCACAGGTTACACGTCAGAAATGATGGAAGTCGTTAAGAAACACGCAGCTCTTCAAGGGTATGAACCTGATTTTATTGCGACAGCTGATTTAGTTGGAGGTTATGGTCGCCCATATCCTTATATGATTTTCAAAAACATGGAACAACTTGTACTACAGAATGTGAAACATGTATTAAAAGTAGGAGATACAGTTTCTGATATTCAAGAAGGTGTCAATGCAGGAGTGATTACTGTTGGTGTGATTAAAGGCAGTTCTCTTGCAGGTTATAATGAAGAAGATTGGCGCCATTTATCGATTGATGAACGCACAGAAATTGGTAAAAAAGTAAAAGAAAAATTCGAAGCAAATGGTGCAGATCATGTAATATACAGTATTGAAGAATTACCAGGATTAATCGAAGAAATAAATGTATAAGATGAAACAGAAACTCAAGCACTTAATCAGTTGTTTGGGTTTCTTTTTTCATTTTTTCAAGACTTCCAAAATATAGTATAATAGAGAGAATGTAAAATAGAGTAAAGCGATGAATGAAAGGTGATGAAACATGGTTATTCAATGGTATCCAGGACATATGGCGAAAGCTAAACGTGAAGTGTCCGAACAGTTAAAGAAAGTGGATGTGGTCTTTGAATTAGTAGACGCACGTATTCCTTACAGTTCAAGAAACCCGATGATTGATGAAGTGATTCAAAATAAACCACGTGTGGTTATTTTAAATAAAAAAGATATGGCGAATTTAAATGAAACAGCCAAATGGGAAGACTATTTCAGAAGTAAAGGTTATTTCCCAGTATCAGTAGATGCGAAGCATGGTAAAGGCTTGAAATCAGTAGAACAAGCGGCTGTACAAGCGACAAAAGAAAAGTTCGAACGTGATAAAGCGAAAGGCTTAAAACCACGTGCAATCCGTGCCATGATTGTAGGTATTCCAAATGTAGGTAAATCTACGTTAATTAATAAACTTGCGAATAAAGCTATTGCGAAAACAGGTAATACACCAGGTGTAACGAAACAACAACAATGGATTAAAGTAGGTAAATCACTGCAATTATTAGATACACCAGGGATTTTATGGCCGAAGTTCGAAGATCAAACAGTTGGTAAGAAATTAAGTTTAACAGGTGCGATTAAAGATAGTATCGTACACTTAGATGACGTAGCCATTTTTGGTTTAGAGTTCTATAAAGCACACGCGCTTGAAGCATTACAAAAGCATTATAATGTTGATTTAGATGCAGAAGCTGAAAATATTGAATGGTTTGATGCGATTGGACGTCGACGTGGTCTACTACAACGCGGCAATGAAGTGGATTATGAATCAGTCATTGAATTAATTATCAATGATATTAGAAATGCGAAACTTGGTACGCAAAGTTTTGATATTTATAAAGAGATGGCAGATGAAATTAAATAATGGGACAGTCAATCAAAGCAATTAAAGAAGCGTTAAAAGATGTAAAAACTTTAGCTGAATTCAAAACACTTGAATGGCATCAAGATGAAAGAAAAGGTGTACAGCAAGCTTTATTAAGTCGTAAAAGACAATTAGAAAAGGAAGCGGCACTTGTTGAGCAGTACCAAGAGATGATGTTATATGAAAATGATATTTTAGCGCATGACAATAAGGCGATTATTTGCGGTATAGATGAAGTCGGCAGAGGACCTTTAGCTGGTCCAGTAGTCGCATGTGCTGTGGTATTAAATGAAGGGCATGCATATTATGGCTTAAATGATTCAAAGAAAGTTTCGGCTGCTAAACGTGCCCAGCTGAAATCTGCGCTAGAAGCAGAAGCGACATATGCATACGGAATTGCGACTCCAGAAGAAATCGATGATTTAAATATTTATCAAGCAACGCAAGTGGCGATGATACGTGCGATTGAAGCTTTATCTATCAAACCGACGCATTTATTGATTGATGCGATGGAATTACCGTTAGATATTGAACAAACTTCTATCATTAAAGGTGACGCAAAAAGTGTGTCCATAGCAGCAGCCAGTATCATGGCAAAAGAATACCGTGATGCTTATATGCGCGAACTCGCAAAACAGTATCCGGGATATGATTTTGAACATAATGTTGGTTATGGCACAAAAGCACATTTAGCAGGAATTGATAAATTAGGTGTGATTCCAGAACATCGTAAATCATTTGAACCGATTAAATCTCTTACAACAAAATAGTTTTAAAAATAAGGTTGGTGCAAATTGTAATATTTGTTTCCAACCTTGTGTAATATTCAGATTAATTTGAAAAAAGCTAGAATAGTTGCAATATCACACTTCGCGAGGATTCGAGATAAAGTCTAAAAGTTAACAAAATTGACAAAAATAGCCGCTTTCAGTTTACAATAGCGCTTACATTTTCTATAATTAACAGTGTACTTAACCTAAGAAACAGGAGGATGGAGAATGAATATCCACGAGTATCAAGGAAAACAAATCTTTCGTTCAATGGGCGTTCCAGTTCCAGAAGGACGTGTAGCATTCACTGCTGAAGAAGCAGTAGACAAAGCTAAAGAATTAGACACTGATGTTTATGTTGTAAAAGCACAAATCCACGCTGGGGGTAGAGGTAAAGCTGGCGGTGTTAAAATCGCTAAGTCATTATCTGAAGTGGAAGCTTACGCTAATGAATTATTAGGTAAAACACTTGTAACTCACCAAACAGGTCCACAAGGTAAAGAAGTTAAACGTTTATACATTGAAGAGGGCTGCGATATTCAAAAAGAATATTATGTCGGATTCGTTATCGACCGTGCAACAGATCGTGTAACGTTAATGGCATCTGAAGAAGGCGGTACTGAAATTGAAGAAGTAGCGGCTAAAACGCCAGAAAAAATCTTCAAAGAAACAATCGATCCTGTTGTTGGTTTAGCACCATACCAAGCACGTCGTATTGCATTCAACATTAATATTCCAAAAGAATCAATCAATAAAGCGGCTAAATTCTTAATCGCTTTATACAATGTATTTATCGAAAAAGATGCATCAATCGTTGAAATCAACCCATTAGTTACAACTGGTGACGGTGATGTTTTAGCGTTAGATGCGAAAATCAACTTTGACGATAACGCATTATTCAGACACAAAGACATTTTAGAATTACGTGATTTAGAAGAAGAAGATCCAAAAGAAATCGAAGCTTCTAAATATGATTTATCATACATCGCTTTAGATGGCGACATCGGCTGCATGGTTAACGGTGCAGGTTTAGCGATGGCTACAATGGATACAATCAATCATTTTGGCGGAAATCCGGCTAACTTCTTAGACGTAGGCGGCGGCGCTACGAAAGAAAAAGTTACTGAAGCATTCAAAATCATCTTAGGTGATGATCATGTTAAAGGTATCTTTGTTAATATCTTCGGCGGAATCATGCGTTGTGATGTTATCGCAGAAGGTATCGTAGCAGCAGTTAAAGAAGTCGACTTAACATTACCTTTAGTAGTTCGTCTTGAAGGTACAAATGTTGAAATCGGAAAACAAATCTTAAAAGATTCAGGTTTAGCAATTGAGCCAGCAGCAACTATGGCTGAAGGCGCTCAAAAAATTGTCAAACTTGTCAAAGAAGTCTAAGGAAAGGATGAGACACTAAGATGAGCGTATATGTAGATAAGAACACAAAAGTAATTGTACAAGGTATCACTGGGTCTACAGCCCTTTTCCATACGAAACAAATGCTTGAATATGGTACTCAAATCGTTGCTGGGGTAACTCCTGGTAAAGGTGGTCAAGTTGTTGAAGGTGTACCAGTATTCAACACTGTAGAAGAAGCGAAAAAAGAAACAGGTGCAAACGTATCAGTTATTTACGTACCAGCACCATTCGCAGCTGACGCAATTTTAGAATGTGCTGATGCTGAATTAGATTTAGCAATCTGTATTACAGAACACATTCCTGTATTAGATATGGTTAAAGTTAAACGTTATTTAGAAGATAAACACACTCGTTTAATCGGACCAAACTGCCCAGGTGTTATTTCACCAGATGATTGTAAAATCGGTATTATGCCTGGCTACATCCACAAAAAAGGCCACGTAGGTGTTGTATCTCGTTCAGGTACATTAACTTACGAAGCAGTGCATCAATTAACTGAAGAAGGCATTGGTCAAACTACAGCGGTAGGTATCGGTGGCGACCCAGTCAACGGTACAAACTTTATCGATGTATTAGATGCATTCAATAAAGACGAAGACACTAAAGCTGTCGTAATGATCGGTGAAATCGGCGGTACTGCTGAGGAAGAAGCGGCTGAATGGATTAGTAAAAATATGACAAAACCAGTTGTAGGATTCATTGGTGGTCAAACAGCACCTCCAGGAAAACGTATGGGTCACGCTGGTGCGATTATTTCTGGCGGTAAAGGTACTGCTAAAGAAAAAATCAAAACATTGAATGACAATGGTGTTAAAACGGCAGATACACCTTCTGAAATTGGTTCAACATTAATTGAAGCAGCTAAAGAAGCAGGTATCTATGAAGAGTTATTAACAGTTAAAAAAGACGCGTAATTCACTGCGTTTTATAAATCAGGCATGGATTTGTACTTAGGTACAAGTCTGTGCCTTTTTTCATGTTAAAGTTGAGTATTCACATAGTCATTGAAACATAACTTGATTTTTCATATATAATAGTAGAAACTCTGAATAAGCTTTTGTATAGAAAAGTATTGTTTCCATTATATAAAAGGTCGTATAATAACGAAAAAACCACAAGAAAGCAGGTAAACGATTGAACCTCAAAGAATTAGATTTAGAACTCCTCAAATTACGCTACGCAGGTTACTCCACAAAGCAAATATATGCACTTTTATTCAGGTATCCATACTATTTTGAACTAAATTTACCAGAAAGAATGACAAAACTTCGACAATTTTCACAAAATACTGCCTCTAAAACTATGCTTCTGCATTATCAAACATATTGTCAGATAGAGCCTAATGCCATTTATCAATCGTTAGTTGCTCAAAACATCCACTTAATTTCCATTTTTCATCCTGATTATCCTCACTTGCTTAAACACATTTATGCACCTCCATTATTATTATTTTGTAAAGGCAATAGAACTTGCTTAAAAGCACCTCACTATTTAAGTGTCGTCGGTTCTAGAGAAGCGACAAAGTATACACAAAATGCATTAGAATACCTCTTTAAGAATGAAGCATTACATGAGCTCGTTATCGTTTCAGGTTTAGCTAAAGGCGGAGATGCATTTGCACATGAAGCGGCTTTACACTATAATATGGCAACGATTGGCGTTTTAGCATTTGGTCATTATCATCATTATCCTAAAGAAACGCGTGCATTACGAAAACGAATAGAACAAACAGGTTTAACCCTCTCAGAATATATCCCCACAGATAGACCTGCCAGATATAAATTTCCGGAACGTAATCGTATCATTAGCGGTTTATCGCAAGGCGTACTGATTACTGAGTCTAGAGAAAGAAGCGGCGCACAAATCACAGTAGATTTAGCTTTAGAACAAGACAGAAATGTTTATGTGTTGCCAGGTAGCTTATTTCAAAAATTGACCATTGGAAATTTAAAACGCGCACAAGAAGGCGCGAAAATCGTTTTGAGTGCGCAAGATATTATGGAAGATTATGAAACATTAAATTGATTGAAAAAATGAAATAAAGACTTAAATGAAATGATGTCTGTTCATTTTCAGGTGAATTAAAATATTGACAAATGTAAAATAAACCGTTTATCATTTATCTTTGTAACAAGGAACATTTTATTGAAGCAGAGGGGGATCTACTTTGGCAGATAATTTAGTCATAGTTGAGTCGCCTGCAAAAGCTAAAACAATTGAAAAATATTTAGGGAAACGATATAAAGTTATCGCTTCAATGGGGCATGTCAGAGATTTGCCAAGAAGCCAAATGGGCGTTGATGTTGAAGATGATTTTGAACCCAAATATATTACGATTCGTGGTAAGGGACCAGTCGTTCAAGAGTTGAAGAGACATGCTAAAAAAGCAAAGAAAATCTTCCTAGCAAGTGACCCGGACCGTGAAGGTGAAGCAATTGCATGGCACTTAGCAAACATTTTGAAATTAGATGAACATGCGAAAAACCGAGTAGTATTTAACGAAATAACAAAAGATGCAGTTAAAGAAAGTTTTAAAACGCCGAGAAGTATTGAAATTAATTTAGTGGATGCACAACAAGCACGTCGTATTGTAGACAGATTAGTAGGTTATAACATTTCTCCGGTATTATGGAAAAAAGTTAAAAAAGGACTTTCAGCAGGACGTGTTCAATCTGTCGCATTACGTTTAGTCATTGATCGTGAAAATGAAATCCGTAACTTCAAACCAGAAGAATACTGGAAAATAGAAGGGAAATTCCGTTATAAAAAATCTACGTTTACAGCGAAATTCCTTCATTATAAAAACAAACCGTATAAACTACAAAAAAATGAAGACGTTAAATTCATTACAGACCAATTAAATGGTAATGAGTTTGAAGTGACTAAAGTCACACGTAAAGAGAAGAAACGTAATCCAGCAAATCCATTTACAACGTCTACTTTACAACAAGAAGCTTCAAGAAAATTAGGCTTCAAAACAAGAAAGACTATGATGGTTGCACAACAACTTTATGAAGGTATTGACCTTAAACGTCAAGGTACAGTTGGTTTGATTACGTATATGCGTACTGACTCTACACGTATTTCTGCAGATGCGAAAGCAGAAACAAAAGACTTTATCACTGAAAAGTACGGTAAAGAATATGTATCTCATCGTAAACAAACAGGTAAGCAAGGGGACCAAGATGCACACGAAGCTATTCGTCCTACAAAGACTCTGCGTACACCTGACGAAATGAAATCATTCTTAACAAAAGACCAACACCGTTTATATAAATTGATTTGGGAACGTTTTGTCGCAAGTCAAATGGCACCTGCTGTAATTGACACAGTTGCGATGGATGTTGAACAAGGTGATATTAAGTTCCGTGCGAATGGTCAAGCAATCAAATTCAAAGGATTCATGACATTATACGTTGAATCTAAAGATGAAGAAGAAGAACAAAACAAACGCTTGCCGATTATTGATGAAGGTGAAACTGTAATCGCAACAGATATCGAACCTTCTCAACACTTCACACAACCACCTCCAAGATATACAGAGGCGCGTTTAGTTAAAACGTTAGAAGAATTGAAAATCGGTAGACCATCTACGTATGCGCCGACAATTGATACGATTCAAAAACGTAATTATGTGAAGTTAGAAAGTAAACGTTTCGTACCTACTGAATTAGGTGAAATTGTTTATGAGCAAGTCAAAGAATACTTCCCGGAAATCATCGATGTTGAATTTACAGTAAACATGGAAACATTGCTGGATAAAATCGCTGAAGGCGATGAAAACTGGCGTAATGTTGTCGGCAACTTCTACAATGGCTTCAAAGACGATGTAGAACGTGCTGAAAAAGAAATGGAAAAAATTGAAATCAAAGATGAGCCTGCTGGTGAAGATTGTGAAAAATGCGGTTCGCCAATGGTGATTAAAATGGGACGTTACGGCAAGTTTATGGCTTGTTCAAACTTCCCAGATTGCAGAAACACGAAAGCCATCGTTAAAGAAATCGGCGTGAAATGTCCGAAATGTAAAGATGGCGAAGTGGTAGAACGTAAATCGAAGAAAGGCAGAATCTTCTACGGCTGTTCAAACTATCCAGAATGTGACTTTATCTCATGGGATAAACCAGTCGGCAGAGATTGTCCGAAATGTGATCATCATTTAGTTGTTCGTAAAAAAGGACGTTCTAGTCAAGTCGTATGTTCGAACTGTGATTATAAAGAAGAAGTACAAAAGTAAAGTAAGAGCTGAGAGGTTGGACACAAAAAGCACAACGCTGCTTGCGTCTCGCCTCTTTTCATCTGAATGAGGAGGATTTATTTATGACAGAGACAGTTAACGTGGTCGGTGCAGGTTTAGCTGGTTCAGAAGCTGCATACCAGCTTGCGCAACGAGGTATCAAAGTTAATTTGATTGAAATGCGTCCAGTAAAACAAACACCAGCCCACCATACAGATAAATTCGCGGAATTAGTTTGTTCGAACTCATTACGCGGCAACTCACTGACAAATGCGGTAGGTGTGTTAAAAGAAGAAATGCGTCGCTTAGATTCATTGATTATTAGAGCGGCTGATAATGCACGTGTGCCAGCTGGCGGTGCGTTAGCAGTAGATAGACATGACTTTGCAGGTTATATTACTGATACTTTGAAATCACATCCGAATATTACAGTTATCAATGAAGAAATTGAGAAAATCCCTGAAGGTTATACAATTATTGCGACAGGTCCATTAACGACAGAAGGGCTTGCGAAAGAAATTGTGGATATTACAGGTGAAGATCAACTTTACTTCTATGATGCGGCAGCACCGATTATCGAAAAAGATACGATTGATATGGATAAAGTCTACTTGAAGTCACGTTATGATAAAGGTGAAGCGGCTTACTTAAACTGCCCGATGACAGAAGAAGAGTTCGACCGTTTTTATGATGCGGTGTTGGAAGCGGAAGTTGCGCCAGTGAACGAATTTGAAAAAGAAAAATATTTCGAAGGCTGTATGCCATTTGAAGTAATGGCTGAGCGCGGACGTAAAACATTACTATTTGGACCAATGAAACCTGTAGGATTAGAAGACCCTAAAACAGGCAAACGCCCATTTGCGGTGGTTCAATTACGTCAAGATGACGCAGCAGGTACACTTTATAATATTGTCGGATTCCAGACACATTTAAAATGGGGTGCACAAAAAGAAGTTATTCGTTTAATCCCTGGTTTGGAAAATGTTGATATTGTACGTTATGGCGTTATGCACCGTAATACATTTATCAACTCACCGGATGTCTTAAGTGAAACATATCAACTTAAAGGACATGATCAAGTTTACTTTGCAGGTCAAATGACTGGTGTAGAAGGTTATGTGGAAAGTGCTGCCAGCGGTTTAGTGGCTGGTATCAATGTGGCGCATAAACTACAAGGCAAAGCAGAAGTGATTTTCCCGCGTGAAACAATGATCGGCAGTATGGCATATTATATTTCACATGCGAAGAACAATAAGAACTTCCAACCGATGAATGCAAACTTCGGTTTAGTGCCGTCACTTGAGAAAAGAATTAAAGATAAAAAAGAACGTTATGAGCAACAAGCGAATCGTGCTTTAACGTACTTAGAAAACTTTAAGCAAACATTGTGATAAATTATGAATATTTTGATAAAATAGATTTGTGTTTAGAAAACGTTTGCGGTTTCGAGACTTAAATCACTGCAGCTCCCTCTGTCTATATGCTACAATGCAAATGATGGAGGGGTTTTTATTGAATAAAATCCAAGATTCTTTTTTATACATGTTAAAGGTAGAACGCTTTTTTTCTAAACATACTTTGAAATCATATCACGACGATTTGATGCAGTTTAATTCTTTTTTAGAACAGGAGCATTTACAATTAAAATCTTTTGAATATAAGGATGCAAGAAATTATTTATCTTATTTATATTCAAAAGGCTTGAAAAGAACAACAGTTTCTCGTAAAATTTCAACGTTACGGTCTTTTTATGAATACTGGATGACGCAAGATGACACAGTAATAAATCCTTTTGTTCAACTTGTGCATCCAAAGAAAGAGCAATATTTGCCTCATTTTTTCTATGAAGAAGAAATGAGTGCGTTATTTGAAACAGTTGAAGAAGATGAACATAAAGGCATGCGTGATCGTGTCATTTTAGAATTATTATATGGTACGGGCATTCGTGTTTCAGAATTAGTGAACATTAAGTTAGAGGATTTAGATTTAAATTCACCAGGTGTGAAAGTGCTTGGGAAAGGTAATAAAGAACGCTTTATTCCTTTTGGAAATATGTGCAGAGAGAGTATTGAACGTTATCTTTCAGAATTTCCTCCGCTCAAAAAAGCGTCTCATGATTATTTGCTTGTAAATATGAATGGGCGACCGATTACTGAACGGGGCGTTCGTTATGTGTTGAATGATATTGTGAAACGCACATCGGGCGTGACGGATATTCACCCGCATAAATTGAGACATACTTTTGCGACACATATGTTGAATGAAGGTGCGGATTTAAGAACAGTGCAATCTTTGCTTGGTCATGTCAATCTTTCAACGACAGGGCGATATACGCATGTTTCCAACCAACAATTGCGCAAAGTCTATTTAAATGCACATCCTCGAGCTAAAAAGGAGAAATAGGAATGAATAATTCAATTCATGCGACAACAATCTTTGCGGTCAGACAAAATGGTCATGCTGCAATGGCAGGCGACGGTCAAGTGACATTAGGACAACAAGTCATCATGAAACAAACAGCAAGAAAAGTTCGTAGACTGTATGATGGCAAAGTCTTAGCTGGCTTCGCTGGTAGTGTGGCAGATGCCTTTACACTTTTCGAAAAATTCGAAACTAAGTTGCAAGAATTCAGCGGTAATTTAGAACGTGCTGCAGTTGAACTTGCACAAGAGTGGAGAGGCGATAAACAGCTGAGACAACTTGAAGCAATGCTGATTGTAATGGACAAAAACGCAATATTAGTCGTCAGCGGTACAGGTGAAGTAATCGCACCTGATGATGATTTAATTGCGATCGGTTCAGGCGGTAATTATGCTTTAAGTGCTGGACGTGCTTTAAAACGTCATACAGACATGTCAGCAAAAGATATGGCTTATGCAAGTTTGAAAGTCGCTTCAGAAATTTGTGTTTTCACAAATGACAACATTATTGTCGAAGAATTATAAGTACAACGAAAATTAAGACAACATTATTTTTCCAAAACATTGGAAGAGGTAAATTATATATTGGAGGTTGATCAACGAATGGATGCTAGCGCAATCAAACTTACCCCAAGAGACATTGTATCGCGTTTGAATGAATACATTGTCGGTCAAGATGACGCTAAGAAGAAAGTAGCCATTGCTTTGAGAAACAGATATCGCCGAAGTCAGTTGGACGAAGAATTAAAACAAGAAATCGTTCCGAAAAACATTTTGATGATTGGTCCAACTGGTGTGGGTAAAACTGAAATCGCAAGAAGAATGGCCAAAATCGTCGGCGCACCATTTATTAAAGTTGAAGCAACTAAGTTCACAGAGGTAGGCTATGTTGGACGTGATGTTGAAAGCATGGTACGTGACTTGGTTGATGTTGCTGTCAGACTTGTTAAAGAAGCTAGAAAAGAACAAGTTAAAGACGAAGCGATTAAAAAAGCAAATGAAAAATTGGTTAAATTGCTTGTACCGAGTATGAAGAAAAAAGCGAACCAAAATGCAGGTAATCCTTTTGAATCATTATTCGGCGGAATGATGCCGAACTTTGGCAACCAAGATGATGAAGATGAAGAACCGCCAACAGAAGACGTTAAAACAAAACGTTCTGAAATTCGCCGTCAATTATTAAATGGTGAATTAGAAGAAGAAAAAGTTCGTATCAAAGTTGAACAAGACCCAGGTGCAATGGGAATGTTAGGTACAAACCAAAACCAACAAGTTCAAGACATGATGAATCAATTGATGCCTAAGAAAAAAGTGGAGCGTGAAGTTCCAGTGAAAACTGCACGTAAAATTCTAGCTGATGATTATGCAGATGAATTAATCGATCATGAAACAGCAAACCAAGAAGCGCTAGAATTAGCAGAACAAATGGGCATTATCTTTATCGATGAAATTGATAAAGTAGCCAGCAATAATCATGCAGGCGGCCAAGACGTATCAAGACAAGGTGTACAACGTGACATCTTACCGATTGTCGAAGGCAGTGTCGTTCAAACGAAATATGGTAGTGTCAACACTGAACACATGCTCTTTATCGGAGCAGGTGCTTTCCATGTGTCAAAACCAAGTGATTTGATTCCTGAATTACAAGGACGTTTCCCAATTCGTGTTGAACTTGAAAGTTTATCAGTTGAAGATTTCGTGAATATTCTTAAAGAACCAAAACTTTCACTGATTAAACAATACGAAGCATTATTACAAACAGAAGAAGTAACGGTTAACTTCACAGACGAAGCGATTACGCGCTTAGCTGAAATTGCTTTCCAAGTTAACCAAGACACTGATAATATCGGTGCACGTCGACTTCATACGATTTTAGAAAAAATGCTGGAGGATCTTTCATACGAAGCACCTGGAATGCCGAATGCGGTGGTAGAGATAACAGCACAATATGTTGATGATAAATTGAAATCTATTTCTACAAACAAAGATTTAAGTGCATTTATCTTATAAACTTATAATTACAAATACAAAAGGAGAAGAAAAATGAGTTTACTTTCAAAAACAAGAGAATTGAATACACTGTTGCAAAAACATAAAGGAATTGCTGTAGATTTTAAAGACGTAGCGCGTAAAATTAGTGAGGTAACTGTAACTAATGTATTTATCGTTTCACGCAGAGGTAAAATCCTAGGAGCAAGCTTAAATGAATTGTTGAAAAACAGTCGAATCAATCAAATGTTGGAAGACCGCCATATTCCAAGTGAATATACTGAAAAATTAATGGACGTTAAACAAACAGAATCAAACATTGATATCGATGATGATTTATCTGTATTCCCTCCAGAAAACAGAGATGCGTTCATTGATAGTAAAACAACAATCTTCCCAGTATTAGGTGGTGGAGAACGTTTAGGTACTTTAGTACTTGGCCGTGTATCTGATGAGTTTAATGAAAACGACTTAGTACTAGGTGAATATGCAGCAACAGTATTAGGTATGGAAATCTTACGTGAAAAACACAGTGAAGTAGAACAAGAAGCACGTGATAAAGCAGCAATCAACATGGCGATCAACTCTTTATCATACTCAGAAAGAGAAGCAATCGAGCACATCTTTGAAGAGTTAGGCGGTAAAGAAGGATTATTAATCGCATCTAAAGTTGCTGACCGCGTCGGCATCACGCGTTCAGTTATCGTAAATGCATTACGTAAACTTGAAAGTGCTGGTGTTATCGAGTCACGTTCACTTGGTATGAAAGGTACTTTCATCAAAGTTAAAAAAGAACAATTCTTAGACGAATTAGAAAAAACAAAATAAGACGATAGAACGCTGACAACTTAAATTTTAAATATTGCTTTATTGACGGCAGTATGTTATATTTAATGACGGCTATAAAGCCGATAACACACATAAAGAGCTGAAATGTAATTGGTGCGATGTTATTGCGTCGTTATTACATGAGCTATTTATGGAGGAAAATAACCAAATTGGAGGATTTTAATCATGGCAGTAATTTCAATGAAACAATTGCTAGAAGCAGGTGTTCACTTCGGTCACCAAACACGCCGTTGGAACCCAAAAATGAAAAAATACATTTTCACTGAAAGAAATGGTATCTATATCATCGACTTACAAAAAACAGTGAAAAAAGTTGACGAAGCTTACAACTTCCTTAAACAAGTATCAGAAGATGGCGGTAAAGTCTTATTCGTAGGTACTAAAAAACAAGCTCAAGAATCAATTAAAAATGAAGCTGAGCGTGCTGGTCAATTCTACGTTAACCAAAGATGGTTAGGCGGAATCTTGACTAACTACAAAACAATCTCTAAACGAGTAAAACGTATTTCTGAAATTGAAAAAATGGAAGAAGACGGCTTATTCGAAGTATTACCTAAAAAAGAAGTAGTTGAAATCAAAAAAGAATACGACCGTTTAATCAAATTCTTAGGTGGTATTCGTGATATGAAATCAATGCCTCAAGCATTATTCGTAGTTGACCCTCGTAAAGAGCGCAACGCGATTGCTGAAGCACGTAAATTACACATCCCAATCGTAGGTATCGTTGATACGAACTGCGATCCAGATGAAATTGATTACGTAATTCCAGCAAACGATGATGCTATCCGTGCCGTTAAATTATTAACAGGCAAAATGGCTGATGCGATCTTAGAAGGACAACAAGGTGTTTCTAATGAAGAAGTAGCTACTGAGCAAAACATCGACTTAAAAGAAGAAGATAAAGGCGAAGCAAAAGAAACTGAAGAAACTTCTGTTGAATCAAACTAAGAATAATTCAAAATGGGTGATAAGATATTGAGGCTTATCACCTTTTTTTAAAAATAATATGAATAAAAAGTAAAGCTTTTATTGAGTATGCGATGCATACTTGATAAGCGTATAAAAAATAAAGAATAATCAGAGTTTACGCGTTTAACGCGAGACAAATAGAGTTATAATTAGAGAGAGAACTGATATACTATATTTGACTGATTATATTATGTTATATAAATGGAGGAAAATTGAATGGCACAAATTACAGCTAAATTAGTTAAAGAATTGCGCGAAAGAACTGGCGCAGGTATGATGGATTGTAAAAAAGCATTAGTGGAAACTGATGGCGATATCGAAAAAGCAATCGACTACCTACGTGAAAAAGGTATTGCGAAAGCTGCTAAAAAAGCAGATCGTATTGCTGCTGAAGGTATGACTTATGTTGGAGTTAACGGTAACGATGCTGTAATCGTTGAAATCAACTCTGAAACTGACTTCGTAGCACGTAACGAAGGCTTCCAAGAGCTAGTTAAAGAAATCGCTAACCAAATTCTTGAAACTAAACCAGAATCAGTTGACGCATTGTTAGAAACTAAATTATCAACAGGTGACACTGTTAGCGAACGTATCAACAAAGCAATCTCAACAATCGGTGAAAAATTAAGCTTACGTCGTTTCGCAGTTAGAACTAAAGGCGACAACGATGCATTCGGTGCATACGAACATATGGGCGGCCGTATCAGTGTATTAACAGTAGTTGAAGGTACAACTGACGAAGAAGCTGCTAAAGATGTTGCAATGCATATTGCTGCTATCAATCCTAAATATGTTTCTTCTGACCAAGTAAGCCAAGAAGAACTTGCACACGAAAAAGAAGTATTAAAACAACAAGCATTAAATGAAGGTAAACCAGAAAAAATCGTTGAAAAAATGGTTGAAGGCCGTTTACGCAAATATTTACAAGAAATTTGCGCAGTTGACCAAGACTTCGTTAAAAACCCTGATGTTACTGTTGAAGAATTCCTTAAATCAAAAGGTGGTAAATTAACTGACTTTGTACGCTATGAAGTAGGCGAAGGATTAGAAAAACGTGACGAAAACTTTGCTGACGAAGTTAAAGGACAAATGAAATAATAATCTATTAAAATGTTGAACAAGAAAGAAGACACCCTTGTATATCTATATAAATGCACACATTTGTATCGGACGTACCTCAATGTGTCTTCTTTACTTGTATCACATACATATTTTTACTATAGAGAGGATAAGAAAATGGCTGAAACTTCTAAATACAATCGCGTTGTCTTGAAATTGAGCGGAGAAGCACTAGCAGGAGAAAAAGGATTCGGAATTAATCCAATCATTATTAAAAGTGTTGCAAAACAAATTGCAGAAGTCGTAGAATTGGACTGTGAAATCGCAGTTATCGTTGGAGGCGGCAACATCTGGAGAGGTAAAACTGGCAGTGATTTAGGTATGGATCGCGGAACAGCTGACTACATGGGTATGTTAGCAACAGTTATGAATGCATTAGCACTCCAAGACAGTTTAGAACAACTTGACTGTGATACACGTGTTTTAACATCAATCGAAATGAAACAGGTCGCTGAACCTTATATTAGACGTCGTGCAATCAGACACCTAGAGAAAAAACGTGTTGTAATTTTTGCTGCGGGTATTGGCAACCCTTACTTCTCAACAGATACAACAGCTGCATTACGCGCAGCTGAAGTAGAAGCTGATGTAATTTTAATGGGTAAAAATAATGTTGACGGTGTTTACTCAGCTGATCCAAAAGTTGATAAAGACGCAGTTAAATATGAGCATTTGACATACATTCAAATGTTACAAGAGGGTCTTCAAGTCATGGACTCAACTGCCGCTTCATTCTGTATGGACAACAACATTCCGTTGAATGTGTTCTCTATTTCAGAAGAGGGTAATATTAAGCGTGCGGTATTAGGCGAAGAAATCGGAACAACTATAACTAAATAATTTTATAAATTTGAGGTGTAAGAAAGATGAGTGACATTTTAAGCGAAACGAAATCAAGAATGAAAAAATCTATCGAGAGTTTATCACGTGAATTTGCGACAGTTAACGCAGGTCGTGCAAACTCTAACTTATTAGCTAGTGTAAATGTTGATTACTATGGTGCACCAACACCTGTACAACAATTAGCAAGCATCAACGTACCTGAACCACGTTTATTAGTAGTATCACCTTACGACAAATCATCAATCTCTGAAATTGAGCGTGCAATCAACGCAGCAAACTTAGGTGTTAACCCTACAAGTGATGGTGAAGTGATTCGTATTACAGTACCTGCTTTAACTGAAGAACGTCGTAAAGAATTAGTAAAAGACGTTAAGAAAATGGCTGAAAATGCGAAAGTATCTGTACGTAATATTCGTCGTGACAGCAATGATGAATTGAAAAAAGACGAAAAAAATGGGGATATCTCAGAAGATGAATTACGTTCAGCAACAGAACAAGTTCAAAAAATCACTGATGATTCTATTAAAGAAATTGAAAAAGTATTAGATGAAAAAGAAAAAGACATTATGGCTGTCTAATCATCTAAACAGATTTAAGCAAGACAGTGTTTAAATCACTTATTAAAACTGTACCAACTCAGACTTTGGTACAGTTTTTTAATTGTTCTATTCATTGCGTTTAACGAGTGTGATAAAATGATAGATAATTGCATGAATAATCTATTATAATGTAACAGAGATAGATTGAGCTCGGAGGATAGACCATGTTTAAAAAGCTAAGAAATAAGAATCGTTCTGAAACTGAAACGAACCATTCAGAATTAGATTTACATAACATACCCGAACATATAGCGATTATCATGGATGGTAATGGCCGTTGGGCGAAGAAACGTAAAATGCCAAGAATCAAAGGGCATTATGAGGGAATGCAAACCATTAAGAAAATCACAAGAGCAGCAAATGATATTGGTGTAAAGTATTTAACGCTCTACGCCTTTTCAACTGAAAATTGGTCCCGTCCTGAACAAGAGGTAAATTATATTATGAATTTACCAGTGAATTTCCTTAAGACTTTTTTACCTGAATTAATTGAAAAAGATGTCAAAGTTGAAACTATCGGATTTACAGATGATCTGCCGGCATCAACGTTAAAAGCAATTAATCACGCGAAAGAAAAGACAGCACATAATCAAGGACTTAAATTGATTTTTGCGATTAATTACGGTGGAAGAGCAGAAATCGTAGACAGTGTTCGTCGAATGTTTGATGATATGCAGAAACAAGGATATAATAGCGAGGATATCACTGAAAGTATGATGAATCAGTATTTAATGACAAGTCAGTATCCTGATCCTGAATTATTGATTCGCACATCTGGGGAACAACGTATCAGCAATTTCTTAATATGGCAGATTTCATATAGTGAATTTATATTTGACCAGAAATTGTGGCCTGATTTTGATGAACAAGAATTGTATGATTGTATTAAGATATATCAAAAAAGACAACGTCGCTTCGGCGGGCTATTATAATTTAAGGTAGGAATTTAATATGAGAGTAAGAACGGTCACGGCTATTATTGCCTTAATCATCTTTTTACCGATATTAATTATCGGTGGTCAAGTACTGATGTACTTTTCATTTTTACTAGCGTTTATCGCTTTAAAAGAATTACTAAATATGAATAAAATCCGTTTTATTTCTATACCAGGGATTATCAGTGCACTTGGGCTCGTCATTATTATGTTGCCGCAAGATTTAGGTTCATTAGTCCCTGCTATACAGTTGAAGGGACTTGTAATCATGAGTTTCGTGGTACTAAGTTATACGGTTATGTCTAAAAACCGCTTCAGCTTCATCGACGCAGCCTTCTGCTTAATGTCTGTTGCATATGTCGGCATCGGCTTCATGTACTTATATGAAACACGTGAAGCAGGTCTTGCCTTCATTTTATATGCTTTCTTAGTCGTATGGACAACAGATACAGGAGCTTACTTATTTGGACGCAGTATCGGTAAACATAAATTATGGCCGGTTATCAGTCCGAATAAAACGATTGAAGGTTTTATCGGCGGCGTGCTATGCAGCTTGTTGGTACCGATCATTATGCAGATGTTTATTGAATTCCCAGTCAACATTTTCGTTATGATGGTTGTAACGGTTGTATTAAGTATGTTCGGACAACTTGGCGACTTAGTTGAATCAGGATTCAAACGTCACTTTGGTGTGAAAGACTCAGGTAAAATATTACCAGGACATGGTGGTATTCTCGATCGCTTCGACAGCTTTATGTTCGTATTACCGCTATTAAATATTTTACTTTTACAAAACTAAAAATGTGAGGCATGCGGTTATGCAAACAAAGAAACAGCGTTTGCTTAAGGCATGCCTCATTTTTGTAACATCGTATATTTGTTGTATGTTCGCATGATTTTCATTAAAATGATTTTATAAAATGTTACCGTCACATGTATCTTGTTTAAGCAAGTTTTACATATTTGATGGACCAATTAATTAAATAGGAGTGGCCCAATTTTGCTAATAACTATACTATCTTTTATTATCGTATTCGGCGTATTAGTCTTCGTGCATGAGTTCGGTCACATGTTCTTCGCGAAGCGTGCAGGGATTATGTGTCCTGAATTTGCGATAGGCATGGGACCGAAAATATTCAGTTTCAGAAAGAATGAAACGTTATATACTATCCGTTTATTACCCGTCGGCGGTTATGTCCGTATGGCAGGGGACGGTTTAGAAGAACCGCCTGTAGAACCAGGTATGTCAGTTAAGATTAAATTAAATGATCAAGATGAAATTACGCATATCTTGTTAGATGATCAACATAAATTCCAACAAGCAGAAGTCATTGAAGTGAAGAAAATCGATTTCAAAGATGAAATGTATTTAGAAGGTATTACCTCTTATGATGACGAACGCCATCGTTTTTATATTGCGAAAGAAGCATATTTTGTAGAAAATGGTTCGTTAATCCAAATTGCACCGCGTAATCGCCAATTGGTACACAAAACACCATGGCAAAAATTCTTAACATTGTTTGCAGGACCATTATTCAACTTCTTGCTTGCGATTGTGATTTTTATCGGATTAGCATATTACCAAGGCACACCGAATAATGTGGTGAAACAAGTCGCGGATAATACACCAGCACAAGAAATCGGTTTGAAGCCTGGTGATAAAATTGAACAAATCGGTGATAAAAAAATTGAGAACTTTAAAGATATCACAAAAGCTTTAGAAGATAATAAAGGTCAAAAAGTTTCAATTCAATATGAGCGTGACGGTCACCAAAAATCAGCTGAATTCAAACCTAAAAAAGTCGTTGAGAAGTTAACCAAACTGACATCTCAAACACGCTATATCTTAGGTTTCCAACCTGATAAAGACCATAGCTCTCTGATTGCGCCGCTTACAACAGGTGTAGAGCAATTCTTCAAAGCAGGAACGATTATTTTCACAGCAATTGTGTCTATGATAGGCAGTATCTTTACAGGTGGATTTTCATTCGACATGTTGAATGGACCTGTCGGTATTTACCATAATGTTGATACTGTGGTGAAAACTGGTATCATTAACTTGATAGCATGGACAGCTATGTTAAGTGTGAACTTAGGTTTAATGAACCTATTACCAATTCCAGCATTAGATGGCGGAAGAATTCTGTTCGTTATTTATGAAGCGATTTTCAGAAAGCCCGTCAACAAAAAAGCGGAAGCCTACATTATTGGTGCAGGTGCTATATTTGTAGTAATTATTATGATATTAGTGACATGGAATGACATACAACGTTATTTCTTATAGGAAATGGAGGAGCTCAGTTTTATGAGACAGTCAAAAGTATTTATACCAACGTTAAGAGAGGTGCCAGCGGAAGCTGAAGCCTTAAGTCATCGATTACTGTTAAAAGCAGGATTGATTAAACAAAGTACAAGTGGAATTTATAGTTATTTACCGCTTGCGACACGTGTATTAAATAATATTACATCAATTATCAGAGAAGAAATGGAGAAAATTGATGCGGTAGAAATCTTAATGCCGGCATTACAGCCTTCAGAATTATGGGAAGAGTCAGGACGTTGGGAAGCTTATGGCAGTGAATTAATGCGTCTGACTGATCGTAATGGTCGTCAATTCGCGTTAGGACCAACACATGAAGAAGTCGTCACATCATTAGTACGTGATGAATTGAAATCTTATAAGCAATTACCTTTAACACTATTCCAAATTCAATCTAAATTCAGAGATGAAAAGCGTCCACGTTTCGGTTTATTACGCGGTCGTGAATTCATTATGAAAGATGCGTATTCATTCCATGCGGATGAAGCGTCATTAGATGAGACATACAATGATATGTATGATGCATATGGCCGTATCTTTAAGCGTGCGGGTATTAACGCACGTCCAGTTGTCGCAGATTCAGGCGCAATCGGCGGCAGCCATACTCATGAATTTATGGCGTTAAGTGAAATCGGTGAAGATACAATTGTTTACAGTGAAAACAGCGACTATGCAGCTAATATTGAAAAAGCAGAAGTTGTGTATGAGCCAAAAGCACACGATGAAGCTTTACTGGAATTAGAAAAGGTTGAAACACCAAATGCCCATACAGCACAAGAAGTGGCAGATTTCTTAAATCGCCCACTAGATCAAATTACGAAATCAATGGTATTCAAAGTAGATGGCGAATTTGTGATTGTCTTAGTGCGTGGCCATCATGAAGTGAATGATGTAAAATTAAAAGCTTACTTCGGTACAGACAATATTGAACTTGCGAGCCAAGATGAAATTATCAACTTAGTGGGTGCGAACCCAGGTTCAATCGGACCTATTCAAGAAAAAGGTATCAAAGTATATGCGGATAATTTCGTACAAGAAATTCCTAATATTGTCGTTGGTGCCAATGAAGATGGTTACCATTATGTGAATGCGAATCCAGAACGTGACTTTAACGTAGAAGCGTTCGGAGACTTCCGCTTCATCCTAGAAGGTGAACCGCTCAGCGATGGTTCAGGCGAAGCTAAATTCGCTGAAGGTATCGAAGTTGGACAAGTCTTCAAACTAGGCACAAAATACTCTGAATCTATGAATGCGACATTCTTAGATAACCAAGGTAAAGCACAACCATTAATCATGGGTTGCTATGGTATCGGGGTTTCAAGAACATTAAGTGCGATTGTAGAACAAAACAATGATGACAATGGTATTATCTGGCCTAAATCAGTGACACCATTTGAAGTACACTTAATTACGATTAATCCTAAGAAAGATGATCAAAGAGAACTTGGTGATGAGTTATACCAAGCACTTCAAGCATCATTTGAAGTCTTATACGATGATCGTAAAGAACGTGCAGGTGTTAAATTCAACGATGCTGACTTAATCGGTTTACCAGTACGTGTTGTAGTTGGTAAACGTGCGGCAGAAGGTATTGTTGAAGTAAAACGTCGTGACAATGGAGAAAGCGAAGAAGTTGCGGCAGCAGATTTAGTGAATTACGTGAAAGATTTATACGAACAGATTTAATTTTATAAATCAACAAGCCGAAGTGCTCTGACTGCACTTCGGCTTTTTACATAGAGAAAAATTCAGTTTGCTCATTTTAAGTATTACTGGAAATTTGGTATAATATTTTAGAACTTCAGAACAGAGATGAAAATCAACCGCGTTGTCAAACGTGGTTCCATTTTTTCTATACTCAAAAGGGCATGCACCTTTTTAAATAAATTAAAATTCTCCCTAACCGTATGAACGATGTAATTAATGACTAAGGTGGTAATGGTCTTGGCAATGACAAATCAAGAAAAATTTAAAGTGTTAGCTGATCAGATTAAAATTGCGAATCAGCTCGAACCAGATATTATAGAAAACAGTGAATTAAACCGCATTGATGTCTCTCAAAAAGAGCGGACATGGTTATTTCAAATTACACTGCCTCGCTTTTTAACTTATGAAGACTACATGTTATTTACCCACGCTTTGATTGAAGAATTTAAAGAGATTGCGACTGTAGATTGGCATTTTGTTGTTCAAGATACAAGAAACCAAGATGAGTTTGCGATGAAATACTTCAACCATTGTATTGAACAGACGAGATTGTCACCCAAAGTAAAAGGACAATTAAGACAAAAACGTCTGATTACTTCAGGTAATGTCTTAAAAGTGATGGTTTCAAATGATATTGAACGTGATTATTTCCATAAAGCGTGTAACGGCAGCTTAGTCAAAGCATACCAACAATGCGGCTTTGATGTGAATAAGATTGTCTTTGAAACAGACACGTCTGAACATGATAATGATTTAGCTTCATTAGAAGCACATATTCAAGAAGAAGATCAACAAAGCGCAAGAGAAGCAACTGAAAAATTAGAACGTATGAAAGCAGAAAAAGCTAAGCAACAAGATAATAATGAAAGTGCTGTTGATAAATGTCAAATCGGTAAACCAATCCAAGTGGATAACGTCAGACCGATTGAATCTATTATTGAAGAAGAATTCAAAGTGGCGATTGAAGGCGTTATCTTTGATATGAATATCAAAGAACTAAAAAGTGGCCGTCACATCGTAGATTTAAAAGTAACAGATTACACAGATTCACTCGTACTAAAAATGTTTACACGTAAAAATAAAGACGATTTAGAACATTTCAAAGCGTTAAGTGTCGGTAAATGGGTACGTGCGCAAGGCCGTATTGAAGAAGATACTTTCGTACGTGATTTAGTCATGATGATGTCTGATATTGAAGAAATTAAGAAAACACCAAAACTAGATAAAGCAGAAGATAAGCGTGTGGAATTACATCTGCATACAGCGATGAGTCAAATGGACGGTATTAATCAAATCGGTGATTATGTTGCACAAGCTGCGAAATGGGGACATCCTGCTATCGCAGTAACAGACCATAATGTCGTTCAAGCTTATCCAGATGCGTTCAGTGCTGCTGAAAAGCATGGCATTAAAATGATTTACGGTATGGAAGGTATGCTGGTCGATGATGGTGTACCGATTGCTTACAATCCGACTGACCGTAATCTTAAAGACGCGACTTATGTGGTATTTGACGTTGAGACGACTGGTTTATCAAACCAATACGACAAAATTATCGAGTTAGCCGCTGTAAAAGTCCATGATGGCGAAATCATTGATAAGTTCGAACGTTTCAGTAATCCGCATGAGCGTTTATCTGAAACTATCAAGAATTTGACGCACATCTCAGATGAAATGTTAGTTGATGCTCCTGAAATTGATGATGTATTAACAGAATTCAAAGAATGGGTCGGAGATGCGATATTCGTAGCCCATAACGCATCCTTCGATATGGGCTTCATTGATACTGGCTATGAACGTGCAGGTTTAGGCCATTATACAAATGGTGTTATCGATACTTTAGAATTATCACGTACGATAAATACAGAATTTGGTAAACATGGTTTGAACTTCTTAGCCAAAAAATATGGTGTTGAACTGACACAACATCACCGTGCCATCTATGATACAGAAGCTACGGCTTATATTTTTATTAAAATGTTGAAACAAGTGGATGAACTCGGTGTTAAAAATCATCAAGATATCAACCAATCACTATCAAACGAAGATGCTTATAAACGTGCACGTCCAAGTCATGTGACGATTTTAGTTCAAAACCAAACAGGTTTAAAAAACTTATTCAAGATTGTCAGTGAATCCTTAGTGACGTATTACTATCGTACACCGAGAATTCCACGTTCATTATTAGATGAGTACCGTGAAGGTTTATTAATCGGTTCAGCATGTGATGAAGGTGAAGTCTTTACTGCGGTAATGCAGAAAGACCAATCTCAAGTTGAACATATTGCGAAATATTATGACTATATTGAAGTTCAACCACCTGCGTTATACCAAGATTTAATCGATCGTGAATTGATTCGTGATAATGAAACTATGATTGAGATTTATCAGCGTTTGCTTGAAGCGGGTAAAGCAGTCAATGTGCCAGTGGTTGCGACAGGTAATGTGCATTACTTAAATGAACATGATGCAATTGCACGTAAAATCTTAATCGCTTCTCAACCAGGTAACCCATTAAATCGTTCTACGTTACCAGAAGCACATTTCAGAACGACAGATGAAATGTTAGATGCATTCCATTTCTTAGGTGAAGAGAAAGCGAAAGAAATTGTCGTTGATAATACACAAGCACTAGCTGATCGTATTGAACGTGTTGTACCGATTAAAGACAAATTGTATACACCTAATATGGATGGTGCGAATGAAGAAATTCGTGAAATGAGTTATGCGAATGCACGTAAATTATATGGTGATGATTTACCGCAAATTGTTATTGATCGTCTTGAAAAAGAATTAGAAAGTATTATTGGTAACGGATTCGCTGTAATCTACTTGATTTCGCAACGTTTGGTTAAGAAATCACTCAACGATGGTTACTTAGTAGGTTCACGTGGTTCTGTCGGCTCAAGCTTCGTTGCGACAATGACTGAAATTACCGAAGTGAATCCATTGCCGCCGCACTACATTTGTCCAAAATGTAAGAAGAGCGAGTTCTTTAATGACGGTTCCGTCGGCTCTGGTTTCGACTTGCCAGATAAGACATGTGAATGTGGTGCTGAAATGATTAAAGAAGGCCAAGATATTCCTTTCGAAACATTCTTAGGCTTCAAAGGTGACAAAGTACCAGATATTGACTTGAACTTCAGTGGTGAATATCAACCTGAAGCACATAACTACACGAAAGTCTTATTCGGTGAAGATAAAGTATTCCGTGCCGGAACTATCGGTACAGTCGCAGAGAAAACTGCATTCGGTTATGTCAAAGGTTATTTAAATGACCAAGGTATTCATAAACGTGGTGCTGAAATTGACCGTTTAGTTAAAGGTTGTACTGGTGTTAAACGTACAACAGGCCAACACCCTGGCGGCATCATTGTAGTACCTGATGATATGGATATTTATGACTTTACGCCGATTCAATATCCAGCGGATGACCAATCATCAGCTTGGATGACAACGCACTTCGACTTCCACTCCATTCATGATAACGTCTTGAAACTAGATATTCTTGGACACGATGATCCGACGATGATTCGTATGCTTCAAGATTTGTCAGGTATTGACCCGAAAACAGTGCCGGTCGATGACAAAGAAACAATGCGTATTTTCAGTACACCAGAATCCTTAGGTGTCACAGAAGAAGACATTTTATGTAAGACAGGGACGTTCGGTGTACCAGAATTCGGTACAGCGTTCGTTCGTCAAATGTTAGAAGATACGAAGCCGACAACATTCTCTGAACTCGTTCAGATTTCTGGATTATCCCATGGTACAGACGTATGGTTAGGCAATGCCCAAGAATTAGTACGTTCAGGTACATGTGATCTATCTGGAGTTATCGGTTGTCGTGACGATATCATGGTGTATTTAATGTATGCCGGATTAGAACCATCATTAGCCTTCAAAATTATGGAGGCAGTACGTAAAGGTAAAGGCCTGCAAGAAGAATGGGAAGAAATTATGAAAGAGAATAATGTACCGGATTGGTATTTAGACTCATGTAAGAAAATCAAGTACATGTTCCCGAAAGCCCATGCGGCAGCTTACGTATTAATGGCGGTACGTATCGCTTACTTCAAAGTGCATTATCCGTTATATTATTATGCGTCTTACTTTACTGTTCGTGCATCAGACTTTGACTTATTAACCATGATCAAAGATAAAGAAGGTATCAAAGCGGCAGTGAAAGATATGTATTCTAAATACATGGAACTTGGCAAGAAAGAAAAAGACGTTTTAACTGTGCTTGAAATCATGAACGAAATGGCGCATCGCGGTTTCCGTATGCAGCCGATCAGTTTAGAAAAGAGTCAGGCATTTGAATTTATTATTGAAGGCGATACATTGATTCCACCGTTTATCGCGGTGCCAGGTCTAGGTGAAAACGTAGCGAAACGTATTGTTGAAGCGCGTAATGAAGGACCGTTCTTATCTAAAGAAGACTTGAATAAGAAAGCGGGTCTTTCTCAAAAAGTCATTGAGTATTTAGATGATTTAGGTTCATTACCTGGTTTACCTGATAAAGCACAATTATCAATTTTTGATATGTAATGCTTAAAAAGTGTCAACTGTGCTACAATTGGCATTTAAAGATGTACTGTGTTATAATCATAGTGCGTAAAAAATGAACTTTAGTCACGAAGAGTGGGGTTTACCCGCTCTTTTCTATTTGTATAAAGGAGGTCAGCATGAGTAAAATTACTGAACAAATCGAAACAATTATTCAACCGGTTTTAGATGAATTGAATTTTGAACTCGTGGATATTGAATTCACAAAAGAAGGTAGAGACCGCTATCTTAGAATCTCTATTGATAAAGAGGGCGGCGTTGATTTAAATGATTGCACATTAGCATCAGAAAAAATCAGTGCAGCAATGGATGAAGCAGATCCGATTGAACAAATGTATTACCTAGACGTTGCGTCACCAGGTGCTGAGCGTCCTATCAAAGACGATAAGGCGTTTCGTAATGCAGTCAATCAACCTGTATTTGTCACTCTTTATGCGCCGGTTGAAGGTGCTAAAGAATGGTTAGGTGTCTTGCAGTCAGTAGATGACGAGTCAGTTGTGATCGAAGTGCAAGTCAAATCAAAGAAAAAGCAAGTTGAAATCCCAAGAAATAAAATTGCTAAAGCACGTCATGCAGTTTTGATTTAACGTGAGTAGGAGGATTTAACCGTGTCAAATGAATTAATATTAGCAGTAGAATATTTGGAAAAAGAAAAGAAAATTCCTAGAGAAGTACTAATCGATGCGATTGAAGCAGCATTGATTACTGCTTATAAAAAGAACTATGAATCTTCACGTAATGCACGTGTGGAATTGAATATGGACGAAGGTACGTTCAAAGTTATCGCACGTAAAGAAGTCGTAGAAGAAGTATTTGATGACCGCGATGAAGTGGACATCAGTACAGCGTTGGTGAAAAACCCAGCATATGAAATCGGTGATATCTACGAAGAAGATGTTACACCGAAAGACTTCGGCCGTGTGGGTGCACAAGCAGCAAAACAAGCTGTGATGCAACGTTTACGCGATGCTGAAAGAGAAATTCTTTATGATGAATTTATCGATAAAGAAGAAGATATCATGACTGGTATCATCGACAGAGTCGATCACAGATATGTGTATGTTAACTTAGGACGCACTGAAGCGGTATTATCTGAAGCTGAAAGAAGTCCAAATGAAAGTTACATTCCAAATGAGCGTATCAAAGTATACGTTAATAAAGTAGAACAAACGACAAAAGGTCCTCAAATCTATGTATCACGTAGTCATCCTGGCTTATTGAAACGTTTGTTTGAAGAAGAAGTACCTGAAATTTATGATGGTACTGTTGTGATTAAATCAGTTGCACGTGAAGCGGGCGATCGTTCAAAAATCAGTGTCTACTCTGAAAATGATGATATTGATGCTGTCGGCGCATGTGTAGGTGCAAAAGGTGTCCGTGTTGAAGCGATTGTTGAAGAGCTTGGCGGAGAAAAAATTGATATCGTACAATGGAATGAAAATCCTAAAGTCTTTGTGAAAAACGCATTAAGCCCTTCACAAGTTTTAGAAGTAATTGTAGACGAAGACAATCAATCTACAACAGTAGTTGTTCCTGATTATCAATTATCACTAGCTATCGGTAAACGTGGTCAAAACGCACGTTTAGCAGCGAAATTGACAGGTTGGAAAATCGATATTAAATCTGAAACAGATGCACGTGAAGCAGGTATCTACCCAGTGCCAGAACAAGACGAAGTTGAAGAAACACCAATCGAAGAAGATCTTTCTGAAGATGTGGTAGTGGCACAAGTAGAAGAAGTACCTGAAGTTGAGGAAGTTGAAGATGTTGAAGTAGAAGAAGCGGAAGACATTGAAGCAGCTGAGTCAGAAGAAGAAGCTTCAGAAGAAACAGAAGCTAAAAAAGACGTAGAAGAATAATTTGGAGTGAATGCCCTTATGAAGAAAAAGAAGATTCCAATGAGAAAGTGTATACTTTCAAATGAAATGCGTCCCAAAAACGATATGATTCGTGTGGTTATAAACAAAGAAGGTGAAATTTCTGCAGATGCGACAGGTAAGAAACCTGGACGTGGTGCGTACGTTTCTAAAGATGTAGCACTTGTAGAAAAAGCACAGCAAAAAGGCATTTTAGAGAAGTTCTTTAATGCTGATGCTGAAACTTTAGAGCCTGTCTATAAAGAAATCATACGTCTCATTTACAGAGAAGAAATTCCAAAATGAATAAGAGCAACATCTTGAATTTTTTAGGATTGGCAATGCGGGCTGGCAAGGTTAAAAGTGGTGAGTCAGTTATTCTGACAGAAATCAAAAAACGAAAAACATCGTTAGTGATTCTGTCTGAGGATGCGTCATCGAGGACAACCAAAGAAATCAGTCAAAAATGTGAGAGTTATCACGTTCCGTTGCGTATATTCGGTACAAGAGAAGAGTTAGGCCTAGCACTTGGCAAATCTTCTCGCGTGAATATAGCTATAATGGATAACGGTTTTGCCAAAAAGCTATTATCAATGATAGATGAATAACGTAAGGAGTGATTATATGAGTAAAAAGAGAATTTACGAGTATGCAAAAGATTTAAAATTAAAAAGTAAAGATGTTATTGATGAATTGAAGAAGATGAATGTTGAGGTGTCTAACCACATGCAAGCGTTAGAACCGAATGAAATCAAAGAGTTGGATAAAAAATTCAAACCAAATTCATCTAAAGATAAGCAAAACGATAAAGCTGCTCAAAATAATCACAAAAAACATCAAAACAATAATAAAGATAAAAATAAAAATAATAACAATAATAGCGGTAATGCTAAAAAGAATAATAAAAAAGGCAACAAGAACCATAACAAAAATAATAATAAAAACAACAACAAACATAAGAAAAACAATAATCAAAAACCAGCACCAGAACAACCGAAAAAAGAAATGCCAGAAAAAATTACTTATTTAGAAGGTATTACGGTTGGCGAATTAGCTGACAAAATGAATATTGAGTCATCAAGTATTGTTAAGAAATTATTCTTACTTGGTATTATGGCAAACATTAACCAATCATTAGACGATGAAACAATTGAGTTAATCGCTGATGATTATGGTGTAGAAGTAGAAAAAGAAGTAGTCATTGACGAAGAAGACTTAGATATCTACTTCGATGATGAAGAAGAAGATCCGGATGCAATTGAGCGTCCAGCAGTTGTAACAATCATGGGACACGTTGACCATGGTAAAACAACGCTACTTGACTCAATCAGAAATACACATGTGACACAAGGTGAAGCGGGCGGTATCACACAACATATCGGTGCTTACCAAATCACAAATGACGGCAAAAAAATCACTTTCTTAGATACACCTGGACACGCAGCCTTCACTACTATGCGTGCACGTGGTGCGCAAGTCACTGATATCACAATCTTAGTGGTTGCAGCAGACGACGGTGTTATGCCTCAAACAATTGAAGCGATTAACCATGCTAAAGAAGCAGATGTGCCGATTATCGTAGCGGTAAACAAAATTGATAAACCAACAGCAAACCCTGATCGTGTTATGCAGGAATTAACTGAACATGGTTTATTCCCTGAAGACTGGGGAGGCGACACAATCTTCGTACCACTTTCAGCATTAAGCGGTGACGGTATTGAAGACTTATTAGAAATGATTGTCTTAGTATCAGAAGTACAAGAATTAAAAGCGAACCCAGACAAACGTGCTGTCGGTACAGTTATTGAAGCTGAATTAGACAAATCACGTGGTCCTGCGGCATCATTATTAGTTCAAAATGGTACGTTGCATGTGGGAGATGCTATTGTAGTAGGTAATACGTTCGGTCGTATCCGTGCAATGGTGAATGATTTAGGTCAACGTATCAAATCAGCTGGTCCATCGACACCGGTTGAAATTACGGGTATTAATGATGTACCACAAGCCGGTGACCGCTTCGTTGTCTTCTCAGACGAAAAACAAGCGCGTAGAATCGGTGAAGCACGTCATGAAGAAAGCATCTTACAACAACGTCAAGAAAGCAAAAACGTTTCATTAGACAACTTGTTCGAACAAATGAAACAAGGTGAAATGAAAGACCTTAACGTAATCATCAAAGGTGACGTACAAGGTTCAGTAGAAGCATTAGCAGCTTCACTTATGAAAATTGATGTTGAAGGTGTTAACGTTCGTATCATCCATACAGCAGTGGGTGCAATCAACGAATCTGACGTTACACTTGCGAATGCTTCAAACGGTATCATCATCGGCTTCAACGTACGTCCTGACTCTGGTGCGAAACGTGCAGCTGAACAAGAAAATGTAGACTTACGTTTACACCGTGTTATCTACGACGTAATCGAAGAAATTGAATCAGCGATGAAAGGTATGCTTGACCCTGAATACGAAGAAAAAGTCATCGGACAAGCTGAAGTTCGTCAAACATTCAAAGTTTCTAAAGTCGGTACAATCGCAGGATGTTATGTAACTGAAGGTAAAATCACACGTAACGCAGGAGTACGCGTCATCCGTGACGGTATTGTCATCTTCGAAGGTAAACTTGATACGTTAAAACGTTTCAAAGACGATGCGAAAGAAGTGGCAAAAGGTTACGAGTGTGGTATTACAATTGAAAAATACAACGACTTAAAAGTTGACGATATTATCGAAGCATACGAAATGGTTGAAATCCAACGTTAAACTTGATAATTTAGATAAAAGCACTTCCTTAAGCGGGAGTGCTTTTTCGTATGATTAAGGGAATACTATCATAAATATAATTGGGAGGTGTATGTATGATGGTTAACAATATTTGGTTTAATCTTGCGAGTCAGGACTTAGACAAAAGCAAGAAGTTTTATCAAAATATCGGCTTTGAGATTATGGAACGTCCGGAACAAGAGGGCAAGATGTTTGGTATCAAAGCAAAAAAAAGGCTCTCCGATAATGATTGTAGCCATGAAATACTTTGAATCATATATTCATCGCGTACCTTATGGTAATGATGCGTTGATTTCACTTTCGGTTGATACAAAAGAAGAAGCACATCAACTTAAAGAAGATGTACAGAGTTTCGGAGGTAAAATTATCGATCAACCTAAAGAACGTGATGGTTTTTATGGCTTCACATTTGAAGATATAGATGGGCATTTCTTCAACATTCTAGTTTTTGATGAATAAAAATCATAAAACATATTAAATATCCAATCTGATGATAGTCTCAGCACTGTATTCAGATTGGATTTTTTTATCTTAAAACAGATTGACCTCTATAAGAACTGGGTTTGTAAATGTATTGTAAAGTTTCAATAAAAACCATAAAACTTATTGAAATAGGCTTTGTATAGGCATATGATTAAATTGAAATTATACATAACTTTTAACAAGTTGTGAGAAGTTGAATTTAATATCACTACAGCAATCTATTTTATAATCTAGAAGGTGAACAGCTATGAAAACAATCTTTGGACACAGGGGTGTACCAAGTGTCGCACCAGAGAACACGTTAGCATCTTTTCATGCCGCAGCAGAATTTCCTGAACTGCAATGGATTGAAGTCGATGTCGGAATTACTGCAGATGAACAATTAATAATGATTCATGATGATTATTTAGATCGTACAACTTCAATGACAGGAGAAATCAGTGAAACCTTATTTAAAGATATCCAACAAGCGAGTGCAGGTTATTGGTTCCATCCAAAATTCAAAGAAGAAAAAGTTCTAACTTTCGATGAATTTATTGATTTTGTGAATGCCTCTCAACTAAATGTCAATATTGAACTAAAAGGTATTACAGGTAATCATGGACCAAAATTAGCTAAATCATTAATTAAACAGTTAGTTGAAGCAATGCCGAAATTTAGTCCTGAAGTAGAAATATTATTTTCAAGCTTTAATATTCCATTGCTTAAAGCAGTTCAAGAAGCACTTCCTCAATATCCTAGAGCGGTACTCTATGAAATGTGTGCATTTTATGAAGATTGGCGTACAGTTTTAGATTTTTGTGATACACATATTTTGCATTTGGAAGATATTGATTTGACTGAAGCGTTAGTCAGACGTATCAAAGATGATGGTTATATTTTAAATGTATATACCGTGAATGATGTAGATAGAGTGAACCAACTCTTTAACTTTGGCGTGGATGGTGTGTTTACAGACTATCCGCAAAATTTAGTACATTTGCAAGAATCACTTTGACATAGGCCGCAACTAGGAGGAAAAACAACATGAATTGGCTGATGCATAAACTAGGATTGAAAAATGCGAGACAACTGGCAGGATACCTTTCTGTTGTCACTGCAGGACAAATTATTTATTCAGGATTCGAAGCTTTTAAAGGTACGTTTTATCACCAACTCTTGCAGGTACTGCATGTTAATAATGCGGAACTTGGTGTGATTTTTAGTTTAATCGGGTTATCAATGTTCTTCTATATTCCAGGTGGATGGATCAATAATAGATTCTCGATTCGTTCTTTACTCATCACGGGGATGTCAATTCGTTTTATCACGATGTGTATCGTGATTTTCTTGAATCCGAGCTTTACGATGTTGAAAGTGATCGCAGTCATTTGGGGATTAGTTGAAGCGTTCTTCTGGCCTGCAGTATTGAATGGGGTAGTTTTCTTCACTGATCGTGAACATAGAGGTTTAGGTTTTGGATTATTAGAATCCATTCGCCGTGCACAAGAAATGTTGATGAACTTATTACTTGTGGCCATTATGGCTGCGGTGAGTGGTGTCGTCGTATTAAAAGGCGGTATATTAGCCTATAACTTATTATTAATCCCGATGATTATTTTAATATGGAAATTTGTACCGAAAAATGGGATTGCGGCTGATGAATCGCATAATCAAGAAACAGGTTATAAATCTGCGAAAGCTTTAAAAGGGTTATTGTATGTGTTAACACAACCAAAAGTGTGGTTAGCCGCGATTACCGCAATGTCAGTATATTGGGG
This sequence comes from Staphylococcus sp. HMSC056G08, assembly GCF_001812305.1. Taxonomy (NCBI): domain Bacteria; kingdom Bacillati; phylum Bacillota; class Bacilli; order Caryophanales; family Staphylococcaceae; genus Staphylococcus; species Staphylococcus sp. HMSC056G08. The sequence continues at coordinate 1,331 of NZ_KV808525.1, read as the reverse complement.
CTATATTATTTTAATTTACACTGTACCTTACTTACAAAGTGTTTATCATTTAACAACAGCACAAACAATCAATACAGCATTGATGGGGGTTATCGCTGGTGTTATTGCGGGAATGATTTCGGACTTTGTCTTTAAATCTTCAGCGAAAATGATTGGTGTAGCATTACTCGCATCAACAGTTATTTTAATCATTATTGTATACTTTAAAATCGGAACGCAGTTAAGTATTGTTTTATTAGTAATCTTGTCATTAACGACATTCTTATCAAAAAGTGTATTGCTTGCGCCAATTTCAGAATTGAAATTACCTGAAGATTTTTCAGGGTCTGCGATGAGTGTCGGTTCGTTTTTAGCGTATGCGCCAGTCTTTTGGGTGTATCAATTAAATGGTAATTTACTGGATGCCTTTAAAGGACATGAAGCTGTTGCCTACCAAATGATTTTTAAAATTGGTATTGTGGTCGCATTATGTGGTGCAGTTTCAGCATTAGTATTAACGTATTTGATGAAACGTTCACGACAACGAGAAGTTCAATAATGAAATGAAATTTAAAAATGAAACGACTAAAAATAACATGATAGTGATTGAATTATTTTTAGTATGAATAAGAAATTTTAACCCAAGTACTTTAAACGCTTGATACAGCTATAAAGTGCTTGGTTTTATTTTTGAAGGAGACTATTATTTTTAAAAAGTATGTGTTCATTTCTGAAATGTAAAGATTGTTTTGAAATGATATCTTATACGTTTACGCAAAATTAATATGCTTAACTGTTTCTTAACATGTTGCGCGTGTCATATTGATTAATTGCTCAATATAAAGGGAAAAGTTTTGTAAAAGGGACGATTATAGTTTATAATCTTGGATTGAACTCAATCGTTCATTGTTGAAATAAAGAGGTGAAACACACATGAGTAAAATGAGAGCAGAACGCGTTGGTGAACAATTGAAACTAGAGTTGATGGATATTATCAACAATAAAGTTAAAGACCCGAGAATCGGATTTTTAACTATCACTGACGTACAAGTGACAAACGATTTATCTCAAGCTAAAGTCTACTTAACAGTATTAGGTAAAGAAAAAGAAGTAGACGATACGTTTAAAGCGTTAGAAAAAGCGCGAGGCTTTATTAAAGCGGAATTAGGTTCAAGACTTCGTCTAAGAACAATTCCAGAATTATATTTCGAATATGATCACTCAATCGAGTACGGTAATAAAATCGAAAGAATGATTCAAGATCTTCATAAAAATGACTAATTAAATGAAGTTATGGGCAGCTATGCAAGTGCATAGCTGCAGACCGTAGACAAACTACCGTTATAACTTGA